>DATKWS010000238.1:0-2078 GCA_035529435.1 Patescibacteria group bacterium | reverse complement strand
AGAGATATATCGCTCGCGAATGTACGGGGAGATCGTCGCACTGTTCTGCGATTCCCGGGGAAGAGTCTTCGCGTGCGATACCCGCGAGGAGGTGCTTCTCTCGGATGACGGCGGCGAGTCGTGGTTGATAACGAGCATGCGGCTGTACGTGAGAAATTTCGCCGAGGGTCCCGGCGGCGATCTGTTCGTGGCATCTCACAATGGTGTGTACCGGTTGGGAGAGGATGACAGCACGTGGGTTGGTGTGCTGACGGGGCTGCCGGTCAGCACACTGGAATCCATGACGATCGTTCCCTCGGGCGAGTTATTGCTCGCCACGAGCCAGGGCAAGATACAATCATTCAACCCTAGCGATTCCACGTTGGTGGATGTCTACTCGAATAGGAGCGGCAAGAAGTTTCAGAGAATCGTTTCGGATGAGAATGGAAATCTCTATGCCCTCGAGTACGGAGGCATACTTCACCGGTACCTTCAGGCGCGCGGGACATGGGTCGAGACCGATATGGAAGTTCCCCTCTACAGCATCACGACCGGTCCGCAGGGTATCGTTCTATGTGGGGGAACCACGACCTATCTTTCCGAGGATGGCGGCGGGCGGTGGCGCGCGATCGGCATGCAGCCCGTTCCGGTATCGGCGGTTGCGGTCGACATGGCGGGCAGGTTATACGCCGGCACGTCCGGATCGGGGATATTCCGGCTCAATGAAGGCGGCGCCTGGGCCCTCAAGTTCAACAGCCAGTATGACGGGGTATTGAACGTCACCACGATTTACGTGCGTGAAGAGACGACTCTGTATATGGGAAGCGCCGCCGAGGGAGTGGCTCTGTCTCGGGACGGCGGTGACACATGGTGGTCGAGGTTCGATGAAGGACTCCATGTGTATGATTTCGCCGTCGATCCGCTCGGTAAGATCTACACGGTATTCAACGGGTATATATGCCTCATTGACGAGCAGCTGTCACGGTGGAAGTCGATTGCGCATGATGTCGATTACGGCTCCGTATACGCGCTCGAGATTGACCGGGCCGGTGACCTCATCGCCGGAACGTCGAAGGGCCTTTTCGTTTCGGAAGACGGGGTATCGGGCTGGCGGCGCGTCGGCGCCGATTGGATCGATGAACCGGTGCGTACGGTTTGCGCCACCGACGGGGGATACTGTTTCTGCGCCACGAGGAGCGCGGTTTGGCGGAGCAATCGCAGCTACTCGCGCTGGTGGGCGATCGAGGGCATTCCCGCCTCTGATTCGACCGTCTCGATCGTCGACATCCCGGACCGCTGCGTTGTGATCGGTGTGTACGGGGAGGGATTGTACGTGTGCTCCCAGGAGGCCGCCGCCGCCGAGTCGATCACCGGCGGTTTGCCCGATCTCCGGATCACCGGGTGCGCGGCTGACGGCATTGGTGAGCTCTATGTCGGCACCAAGTCGGGCGTCTATGTGCTCGATCATATCGCAATGATCGTATTACGGCTCGCGCAATGATTCGTCTGTTCTCCCCTCGAAATAGATGCCGATAACCCTGTCTGCGGCGCCGCCCGCATCCCCGGCGAACCGGAGGCGGAACTCCCGGAACCCCTCCAGCGCGAATGTGTTTTCAGTGATCGGTACGAGGCGGAACTCGGGCTGCTCGTCGCGCGTGTAGTACAGCGAGCCGTCGCGCAGCGTGATGTGCCGCGGTCCGTAATCGCCGGTGTATCTCTCGAGCGTTTCACGCGGCACGGACGGGGGATCCTCCTCGCAACGCTTCTGATCGCGCGTCCATTCCAGGTACCAGCGGGCATCCTCGTGGTCCGGCTTGATCCCGAGCGCCGTTTCGAACTTCTCGATCGCCGATTCGAGCGATCCGGTCTTGAAATGAAACAGCCCGAGCGCCGTGAGCGTGCCGGGCGTCCGCGGTATCTCCTCGATGAGCCGCCGGGCCGTCTCGAGCGACTTCTCCGCGAGTGCGCCGGTGTACAGCGTGAGAAATTCCACGGCGAGCGGCCGGTCCTTCTCGTACAGCTTCAGGGCCGTTTCCTCGATGACTGGTTGCAGCGAGAACTCCTCCGCCTCGAACTCGTCCCATACCTTCCGTACCATG
>DATKWS010000237.1:0-10804 GCA_035529435.1 Patescibacteria group bacterium | reverse complement strand
GGAGGAATGTCCCCCGGTGAAGCGGTAGTCTTTGACGTCCTGCGCGGGCGGAACGAAAATGATGGGATCTATCGCGGCGTTCGGGATGATCGTCAGTGTGCGGCTCTCGATCGTCTGGTTGACCGCCATCTGCTGCGTTTTCGTGAGAAAGGGGATCCGGACCCCCGCGACGTCCCGGTAATCGTCGTATGTCTGCCTGATCGTTCCGAGGTCCGATTCGATGATCGTGGCGGCGATGAGGTGTGTGGATGCATCGAGATAGATGGTGCAGGGATTTCCTCCATCGGGGACCAGCCCGATCACCTCGCAGGGAATTCCGTCGAGCGTGTCAGGTTCCATGACGGTGACGGCGACCTCCGGTCCCGGCGAAAGGTACCCGTAACCGTCCAGCATGCATAAAGTTACCTGATTCCGTTTCGATTCCTCGTCCTGCTGGAACTGCACCTTGCCGTTCGTATCGATCATCCACTGCCGTTCCCCGTCGAACCCCTGTTTGATCGTGAAGAAGCCGAGGGTGATCTCCGCATAGCTGAGACACGGTTCGACCACGTACGATTTCATCATGCCCTTCATGCCGGTGCCGAGAATCTCGATCTCGGAGGTGGTGATCAATGATCGGATCGAGCCGATCGCCTCCTCGCCGCCGAGGGCTTCGATATGCCTCTCGATCAGCGTCTCGAACCTGCCGGGCTGGGGGGCGGCGGGGCAGGCCCCGCCGCGCGCGACCGCGGCGAGACCGCCGGCGCCGATGACGGCCGCGAGTATCTTCGTGATCATGCCCCTACGCATCATGCCGCGCATCACATTCTCCCGGTGAGGAATATTTCCATTCCTGGCAACACGTTATACGTTTGCATCCTTGGTCCGAGATGGTAGCACATATCGTTGCCAGACTGAAGCGCAATTCGCCGGCGGCACTCGAAATAGACCTTGACATCGAGCCGGATTTGAAATTAAATGGAAGTTCGTTGGACTCTTGCGAGCGTTGGCATGCAACGCGGGTATAGGTAATATTTAATTTCTGCAATGAATTGTGTGCGGGGTGCCAAGTGTTATGATTGCACGGGGTTACCCGCGACTCGCCACACTATCGATATTCACGGCACGAATAATGGTAGGGGACACGAAGTCGTGCTCGATCGGGTAATACGCAACTTCAATGAATCCCTGGGGATCTACGCCCGGACCTCGGCCGCGCGGTATGCGTGCGGCGTGATACTGGCGATTGCCGGCGATATGCGCAGGGCCGAGAGTGAATTCAGGGAGGCGATCGAGACCGGGCCCGATAACGGGATGGCGCACCACAGCCTCGGCATGCTCTACGTGAATACGCGACAGTACGACGATGCGGCGTACCAGTTCAAACAGGCGCTGAAGAGCATGCCGCTGTCCCTCCCCGCATACCGGGAGCTCGGCCGTGTCCATGATGCGCGGGGCAGGTACGATGAGGCGGTCGAAGTGTATCGCCGGGCCCTGGCGAACGTGGCGCATGCCCCGGGAGCCTATCTTCTCTACCAGAGCCTCGGTAATTCGTACTACAAGGGCCGGCGCTACGACGATGCGATCGATGCGTTTCGCGCGGCGCTCGCCGCGCGCCCGCAGGATCCGTATCTGCATGTGAATCTCGGCGCCGCATGCATGGCGGCCGGGCGCCTTTCCGAGGCGGGTGAGGAGTTCGAGCGGGCCCTCGAGATGAGCCCCGATCTTCTCTCCGCGTTGAGGAACCTGGGAACCCTCCACCTGAAAATGGAGCGATACGGCGATGCCGTGACGGTCCTCGAGCGGGCCGTGTCCCTGTGCCCCACACACGGCACCACGTACCGCAAGCTCGCGATCGCCTACGAGAGGACGGGCGAGGCGCGGCGGGCCGAGGAGTGCATGGCGAAGGGGCTCGAATATGAAGCAGGCGGGGATGGTGATCGACGTTGAGTGATGTGACACTGGTACATATCTCGCTCTCACGCCCCCGCACCGTACCCTCGGGGATACTCTACCTCGCCGCGGTGCTCGAGCGCGCGGGATATGCCGTCGATGTACGGGACATGTATGTCGAATCGTACCGGGATCTCGATCCCGGCAGGTTTCTCTCCCTGCTCGAGGGGTGCGCGGATATCGTCGGGTTCGGCTGCATGAGCGATTCGCTCCCCTTCGTGATCAACGGCATCGAGGCAATCAAGGAGCGGTACCCCGGCACGACGGTGATCCTCGGCGGACCGGGACCCAGCGGGGTCGCGCGCGAGATCATGCGCAGTTTTCCCTTCATCGACATCATCGTCGACGGTGAGGGGGAGGAGACATTGCGCGAGGTGGTGGATTGTCTCACGGGGGGCCACAGGAGCGATCTGCGCCTCGTCAAGGGGATCTACTTCCGGAACGGCGGGGAGGTCCTCGAAACGGCGGCGCGCGGGCGTATAACGGATCTCGATTCGCTCCCCCTGCCGGCCTACGAGAAGGTGCCGATGGATGAGTATCCACTGGTCAATGTCGTTTTCTCGCGCGGTTGTCCGTACCGGTGCACGTTCTGCGATGTCGCACCGATGTGGAAGCGCCGGAACTACCGCCGCAGCGTCGAAGGCGTCGTCGATGAGATGCAGTACCTGAAGGAGCGGTACGGGAAGACGGAGTTCGAGTTCACCGATGAAACCTTCGTGCTGCACGGCGATATCATCGGCGATTTCTGCCGGGAGCTCGGGACGCGGTGCGCCGATGTCACCTGGGCCTGTACCGGCAGGATCAATCTCATCACCGGAGGGCTCCTCGAGGAGATGTGCTCGCACGGCTGCAGGGGCATTTTCTATGGAATCGAATCCGGTTCGGACGCGGTCCTCGAACGGATCAAGAAGGATTTCACCGCCGGCCGGGCCGTGGAGATCGTGCACGAGACGCTGGAGCGTGCCCATGTGGTCGCCTCGTTCGTATGGGGATTCCCCTTCGAGACGGTCGAGGATCTCCTGAACACGCTGCTCCTGATGGTCTATCTCTCCCATCTCGGAGTCGATACGCGGCTGAACCGCCTCGTCCCGTTCGCACAGACGCCGCTCTACGCCGAATACGGCGATCAGCTGGTGTGGCGGGACGAGTGGGATTCGTATTCCGACACCGTGCCGTTCCAGGCCGCGGGGTACCGGCGGGAGATCATGGATATCATTCGCTCGCACCCCGGGGCGTTTCCCGAGTTCTACTGGTTCCCCTCGGCGAACCATGCCGAGAAGTGCGGGCTGGTGGACCGGTTCAACGCGCACGTGCACGGCTCGGAGTGGCCGGCCTCCGCGCCGTCGGCGCCGGATGGTTCCGGGGCCCGCGTCGCCTGCGGGTTCGATGGAAAAATGCCATGAATGAATGCGATATCACCCTGGTGAATATTTCTACGCCCTTGCCGTCGAACGGAGGGGAGAAACCGAACGTGTACGCGCCGCTCGGATGCCTCTATCTCATCTCCTCGCTCGAGCGTGCCGGTTTCCGCGTCGATTTTCGCGATTACCAGCTCTACGCGGCCGATGCACCCGATCCGCTGGATCTCGAACTCCTCGGCACATTCCTCGAGGAGCCCGCCCCCGTGGTCGGGTTCAGCTGCATGGTATCGATGCTTCCCTTCGTGATGCTCGGCACGAGGCGATTCAAGGAACTGCATCCGTCCTGCATCGTCGTCCTCGGTGGGCCCGGCCCGTCGGGGGTCGCCGAGCGAATCATCTCCGCGTGGCCGTGGATCGACGTGGTGGTCAAGGGTGAGGGCGAGGAGACGCTCGTCGAGCTCCTCACCGTGCTGCGGACGGACGGCGACCGGGGCGTGGTGCCGGGGATCTCGTACCGTGAAGGCCCCCGCACCTGCAAGACGGTGGCCAGATCCCGCATCAGGGATCTGGACGGCATCCCGATGCCGGCATACGACCGGATCGATCTCTCCCGGTACACCTGCGTATCCGTCGTCACGGGGCGGGGATGCCCGTACCGGTGCACCTTCTGCGATGTCGGTCCGCTCTGGGGCAACAAGACCGTGATGCGGAGCGTCGGGAGCGTCATGGACGAGCTCACCCTGCTCCGCGACCGGTTCGGGCAGCATACGATTCATGTGGCGGATGACACCTTCGATCTCGCCCGCGGCCGTACCGAGGAGTTCTGCGATCGCATCAAGGAATTGGAGCTGCGGTGGTCCTGCCTGGCGCGGATCGATCTCATGGACGAGGCGTTGATCGAGAGGATGGCGGGCGCCGGGTGCGACGCGGTGTTTCTGGGGATCGAATCCGGATCGGACGCCGTCCTGCGGAAGATCAAGAAGAAATTCACCATCGAGGAGGCGACGGTGAAGGCCGAGATGTCGACGCGGTACATGGACCGGGTGATAACATCCTACATATGGGGATTTCCGTTCGAGACGATGGAGGATTTCAAGCTGACACTGCTGAGCGTCGTTTCGATGTGGCATCTGGGCGCCATGGCCGGTCTCAAGCTCCTCTCGCCGATGCCCCTCTCGCAGCTGGGAATCCGGTACCGGGACCGCCTGGCGTTCTCCGAGGACCTCTGCTCGGTCTTCGCCTCCCTGGGGAACATGGTGCCCGGTGAGACCGAAAAGCGGGCGGCGCTGCCCTCCGCGTTCAAGGATTGCATCCGCGAATATCCGGATATCTTTTCCGGTTTTTATTACATCGAGTGTGACGGTATCGAGGACAAGGTCGAGTACTTGAAGCGGTTTTCACGAAGAGTCGGGGTGCCCGCCTAGGGGGCAGCCCGCATGGTCGTACCGGTTGCGTTGTCAATCGATGGATGGGGGAACGGCGTAATTGCGGCGTTGCTTGGGTACGACGGATAAAGGACCGATGGTGGAAAGGGGGTCCGGGACGGCGTCGTGACGCCGTTCAAAAAGAAATACGTGAGTGGAGGGAGGTGATACAATGAGTAAGGAAAAAATCCTGAAGGCCTTGAAGGACGAGGAGCTGAAGAAGCAGCTTCTGGAGGAGCTCGAGGTTGAGGAGCTGGAGGAGAGGGTTGCCACCAGGCCATGGCTTTGCTACATGCCCATGCCATGGTAGGTATCTCGAAAAGCCCATGAAGCGCCGCACGCCGTCCCCCCCCTTTTTGCGGCTTGATCTCCCGGCCGCGCGTTCCACGCGATAACGATGTCCGTTGCCGTGCCGCAGCGTGGAAGGATCGAGGTATCGTGAAGAGACCGAAACGGATCGTGCTTATGTACGAGGTTTCCGGTGGCTGCAATTGCCGCTGCGTGTTCTGCTACAACGCGTGGAAGATGACGGGGGCGCGGCGGGTGGAACAGCTGGAACGGGAGCGGGCGCTCGCGCTGCTCGACCGTGCGATCGATGAGACGGGGTGCGAGTGTATCACCCTGTCCGGCGGCGAGCCGCTCCTCAGGGACGACATCTTCGAGATCGTCTCGTTTATCAAGGAGCGGGGGGTGAGCGTGAGCCTCGTCACAAACGGGGCGCTCCTGACGGGTGAGGCGATCGACCGGTGTCTCTCGAGCGGGGTCGACCGGTTTCAGATCACCCTCCTGAGCGACGATCGCGATCAGCACAACCGGATCTCGGGGGGCGACGTGTTCGAGAAGGTGATCGAGGCGATCCTCGGCATCAAGAGTCGTGGCGGCACCGTGTACACGTTCTTTGTCGGGCTCGCGGAGAATATCGACCGTTTCGTCGGCACCCTCGAATTGAATGCGCTTCTCGGCGTCAAGAACGTCGCGCTGGGGCGGTTCGTGCCGGGGGGAGCGGGGCTCACCGGGTGGCAGCAGCATATGCCCGCCCCCGGGGCGATCGACGCGGCGCTCGCGGCGGGCGACGAGGTGTGCGCGCTGTACGGCATGACGCTCTCGATCTCCACGCCGATCCTGCCGTGCCTCAACGACGTGACGAAGTACCGGCGGATCAGGCCGGGCTTCTGCGGGGTCGGCGATCCCGAGCGGTCACTCTTCGCGATCGATCCCCTGGGAAACCTCAAGGTATGCAGCCATTCCCCCGTTGTACTGGGGAACCTTCTCGAGGAACCGTTCGAACGGCTCCTCCGGCACGAATTTCTCGATCGATTCATCGAAGCAGTGCCGGCGTTCTGCCGGGATTGTCCCGACGTGGGCGTCTGCAAAGGCGGATGCCGCTCCTCGGCGCACGTCTGCTACGGATCGCCCGATGCCGAGGATCCGTACCTGCACCTCTGGCGGGAGCAGGCGATCAGGCCGGCCGTCTCGCGATTCGGTTCGCGGGACGAGTTCGAAACGAGAGGATGTTGAATGATGGCCGCTGACAAGCAACCATCCGGCGAAGTGCACGACCGGATGTCGCACGCGTACCTCCTGTTCGAGCTGACGAGGAGGTGTCACAACAACTGCGTCTTCTGCTACAACGTATGGAAGGAGGATGGGGACTATCCGCGTGACGAGCTGACGGTGGACGAGGCGAAGCTGGTGCTCGACAGGGTATTCGATGAGACCGAGTGCCGTTTCATCGGGCTGACGGGGGGTGAGCCGCTCATGAAAAAGGGCGTTTTCGAGATAGCGTCGCACATCACCTCGCGCGGCAAGGGCACCGTGCTCATCAGCAACGGCAAGCTCCTCACCCGGGAGACGGTACACCGGTGCCTCGACAGCGGCATCGAGTATTTCGAGGTCTCGCTGCACAGTCACGATCGCGAGATCCACGACCGTCTCGCGGGCCGCGGCGGCAGCTTCGATGAGGCCATCGACGCCATCCTGCATGTCATCGAGCTCGGCGGGCACGTGAATACCGTCTTTGTCGCGACCCGCGACAATATCGGGGCGTTCAAGGAATTCGTCGAGCTGAACGCGCTCCTCAGGGCCGAATGGATACTGTTCAACCGCGTCGCGTGCGGGGGGCGGGGAATCGATAACTGGGAGCAACTCGTGCCGGATCCCGCGCAGATTCAGGAGGCGATCGATGTCGGCGCGCCGCTTGCCGGCAGGTACAGGATCGGGCTCAGCGCCGGCGTGCAGGTGCCGCCCTGCCTCATCGATCTCTCGAAGCACGAGAATGTGACCACGGGCTTCTGCCCATTGAACGGCGACGGCGCGGGCCACTCCTACTTCGTGATCGACCCCGCCGGGAACGTGCGGATGTGCAACCGCTCCAAGGTGCTCCTGGGGAACCTGCTCGAGGACTCGTTCCGGAACATCGTCCGGAGCACCGAGGTCGAGAATTTTTGCAGCGCCATACCCGATTTCTGCCGGGACTGCGCGCTCGCCCGCACCTGCGCGGGAGGGTGCAAGGCGGACGCCCTCTCCTACTTCGGCACCCTCGCCAAGCCGGATCCATTCGTCGAAATGTGGAAACAGCGAGCGGTAAAGAAACGCTAGATCGGCACTACGCGAACGATGAGCACCGAACACCCGAGATTCCGCAGCGACCTGATCACGAGCACGATCGAGCAATCGGGAACCGTGTACTACGTGATCAAGGATCCCGTCACCAGGCGGTTTTTCCGCTTCAAGGAACCGGAGCATTTTATCGCCGCCGCACTCGACGGCACCGTATCGCTCGACGAGGTCCGGCGGAGGTTCGAAGATCGGTTCGGGGCCGAGATGCCGCGCGGGAAGCTGGATGCGTTCGTCGACCGGCTCGGGGAGCTCTGCCTCATCGAGAGCGAGCTGACCGAGCGGGAGCTGTCGCGCCGGCAGCGCGAGGGGAGCAGGCGGGGCGGGCCCATGGGGAAGCTCCTCTACCTGCGGGTAAAGGCATTCGATCCCGACCGCTTCTTCGATGCCCTCGTCCCGCGTATCGGCTTTTTCTTCACGCGCCATTTCGTGCTGCTCGCCGTCCTCGTGACGCTCGTTGCGGTGGCGCTCGTCGCCTCGAACTGGGACGATTACACCGCGCAGGTCGGCGAGATCCTCGTACCGCGGTCGATACTGACCTTCTTCCTCGTCGTGCTCCTCGTGACCGGACTCCACGAGCTTGCCCACGGCCTCATGTGCAAACATTTCGGCGGGCATGTCCACGAGATGGGCTTCATGCTGATATATTTCCTGCCGGCATTCTACAGCAATGTGAGCGACGCCTGGCTGTTCACGGAGAAGCGCCGGCGGCTGTGGGTCTCGTTCGCGGGGGTGTTCTTCCAGATCTTCATCTGGGCCCTCGCGGTGATCGTCTGGCGCATGATCGATATGGAGACGTGGCTCAGCGAAGCGTGCTGCATCGCCATCGCGACATCGGGGCTCACGGCGATATTCAATTTCAATCCCCTCATCAAGCTCGACGGGTACTACCTCCTCAGCGACACGCTCGCCATTCCCAATCTCCGGCGGGAGGCGTTCCAGTATCTCGGGGGGCGCGTGAAGGGGCTGTTCGTTTCGCCGGGCGGCGCCCGGGGCGGCGGCGCGCGGCGGGGGGGACGCGGGGACGGCGCCCCGGCCGGTGCGATGCGGGAGATCACCCGCCGCGAGAAGAGGATATTCCTCCTCTACGGCATCGCGGCGGCCGCCTATTCGTTCGGGCTGCTCCTGTTCATATTCGTCAAGATAGCGGATTTCGTCTTCTCGCAATTTCAAGGTTCAGGATTGGTGGTTCTTTTGGGTATAATGGTACTCGTGTTCACCGGCTCGCTGGAACGGTGGACCGTGCGGATTCACAGCCTCTTCAGCGAAGGGGGTATACGGAGCATGAGCCGGCGCAGGAAGATCGGATGGTGGGTCGCCGTCGCCGTTGTCGCGCTGGTGCTGGTCTTCGGCGTGTGGGAGCTCAAGATATCGGGCACATTCGAGCTGCTCCCGCGATTGCGTGCTCACGTGCGGACCGAGGTCGCCGGCACGATCGAGGAGCTGTATGTCGGGGAGGGTGATTCCGTCGGGCGGGGAGGCCTGATCGCCCGTCTCGACGATACGGAGCTGGAGGCGGAGATCGGGAAGATCGAGGCGGAGCTGGCCAAGCGCCGGGCCGAGCTGGAACTGCTCGAGAACGGTCCGCTCGATGAGGAGGTGGAGCGGCAGCAGAAGCTCGTCGAGCGGGAGCGGACGAGGGTCCTCTACGCCGAAAAGGAGCTCGAACGGATCACGGGGCTGCACGAGAAGAATCTCGTCGCGTCGGTCGAGTACGAGAAGGCACAGCAGGAACTGCACATCCTGACAAAGGAGCTCGAGCACGCCGGGAGCGATCTCGCCGTGCTGCTGAAGGGGAGCCGGCCCGAGACGATCCGCGCGGCGAGAGCGGAGACGGCCCGGCTCCAGGCGGAGCTCGATTACCTGCGCTGGCAGTGCGAGAGGACCGCGATACTGAGCCCCATCTCGGGCGTCATCACGACGCATCACCTGATGGACCGCCGTCTCGAGCATGTCGATGTCGGGGAGGAGATCTGCCAGATCGCCGACTGCGACACGATGATGCTCGAGATCCGCGTTTCCGAGAAGGACGTCGCGGACGTCACCGTCGGGCAGAGGGTCAAGCTCAAGGTCCGCTCACTCCCCACGATGGCGTTTTACGGAACCGTCGCCGCGATCTCGCCGGTCGCGACGCGAAACAGCAACCGCACCGTGGTGGTGGTAACGAGCGAGGTCGACAATCCGGAGATGCTGCTGCTGCCGGGCATGACCGGCAAGGCCAAGATATACTGCGGCAAGCGGCGCATCATAGAGCTGCTGACGCGCCAGATCGTCAGGTTCATCCGGGTGGAGTTCTGGCTGTAGCATGAGGGTACTGCTCGTATCGACAAACCAGCTCGGCCCGTCGCGCGAGTGCCGGTGGGTTCCGGTGGAGCCGCTGGGCCTCGCGTACCTCGCAGCAAGCGTGCGCCGCGCCGGTCATGAGGTCTCCCTCCTCGATCTGTGCTTTGTCCCCGATACCGCGGCCGCCGTCCGCGACGCCGTGCGGCGGTTCGATCCCGAGGTGATCGGCGTCTCGTTCCGGAATATCGAGATGATGGCGTATTTCCGGAACACGGCGTTCCGCGAGGATCTCCGCGCCGTCATCACGCTCTGCCGGGAGCTTTCCGATGCCCCCGTCGTGCTGGGCGGTTCCGGTTTCAGCGTGATGCCGCTCCCGCTCATGCGGCTCACCGGCGCCGATGTCGGTATCGTGGGCGAGGGCGAGTGGAATTTCCCCGCTCTTCTGGCCGGCCTGGAGAATAAAAGCGACATCAGCGGCATCCCCGGCACCGTGCGGATCGTGAACGGCGATCCGCGGTTCAATCCGCCCGACCATGCGGGGGATATCGCCGCGCTGCCCGTGCCCGCGCGCGAGCTGATCGATCACGGCCGGTACGCCGGATCGGGCGGGAGCGCGAATATCCAGACGAAGCGCGGCTGCCCGTTCAACTGCATCTACTGCACCTACCCGCTCGTCGAGGGATCGCGGATGCGGTGCAGGCCCCCGGAGGACGTCGCGGCGGAATTCCGCCTGCTCTACGAACGGTACGGCGCGAGGGACGCCTACGTCGTCGACAACCAGTTCAACCACCCGCTCGATCACGCCAAGGCGGTCTGCACGGAATGGCTGGCGATGCGGGACGAGGTGAAGATCTGGTGGACATGCATGCTGAATCCCGGCTACATCGATGACGATCTCGTCTTCATGCTCAGGGCCTCGCGCTGCGCGATGGTCGATTTCGGTATCGAATCGGCCACCGACGCGGTCCTGCGCGCGCTGGGGAAGAACTACACGAGGGAGGATATCGGGCGCGCCGTGGGGCTGTTCGGCAAGTACAGCCTTCCCTTCAGCATCTGGGTCCTCTTCGGGGGTCCGGGCGAGACCGAGGGGACGGTGCGGAGCACGGTCGAATTTCTCGACCGGATCGAGGTGCCGCGCGTGCTCTTCAGCGTCGGCATACGGGTCTGCCCCGGCACGGCGATCGAGCG
>DATKWS010000236.1:0-2877 GCA_035529435.1 Patescibacteria group bacterium | reverse complement strand
ATCGAGGATCACCGGGCCTTTATGACAATACATTGCCATCGCGCATCACCTCCTTTCAGTCAAAGAGTCGTTCGTCGCTGGTGCTCACCCACGGCCGTGCCACACGCGCAACGTAACGCACGGCGTATATTCGTAACGTCCATACGGCAGCTTCTCGTCGCAACACTTCACCCGTCGGGAACGTCGTTTTTTATTTCGATTGGTTGTTTAGTCCCACTCTACAGCTAACCGGAATCGAGGTGCAGTTTACACGACACGGCCCGATCTGTCAACGGTAAAAACAGTACGGAAAGCGGGTCCGGTACCCATGGTTTTCCCTCCTCCCGGCGCCGGTAACAATCACGGCATGTCGGAAAACCACAGGCCGATCATCACCGCGAGCGCTCCACCGATGGCGGTGTTGAAGAGGTTGAGCGACTCGTGCCGGTACCCGAATGCCGGGGGCACCAGTCCCGCAAGAAGGCTTTCCAGCAGGCTCGCGGCGAGCGCCGCGGCGGCGATCGGAGCCACCAACGGCATGCGCACCAATCCCAATCCGGCGGCGATGAGCACGAGCAGAATCGCCGCCGCGAAACCGCCCGCGGTACCCGCAAGCGAAATGGCGCCGGGGATCCCGGGCGCCGCCGTGCGGAGGCTCCGCAGGTGAATGCACCGCCGCCCCCACACCCCCCCGAGCTCCGTGGCGCTCGTATCGCAGAGCGCCGTCGCCCATGCGCCCACATACCCGATGGTGAACAACCGCGCATCCACCGTCAGTATCGGTACGGTGATGACGAGCGGCACGAGGCCGTTTGCCAGCACTTCGCGCACGCCCCGCATTCCACCGCCCTTCTCGGCCGCGCCGCGTTCCTTTTTCCGCTCATACCCGATGCACGTAAAGAGACTACCCAGGACGAAGAAGGCGATCGGAACGAGGTACCCCCGCCAGTCGAGGACCAGGTAGATCCAGAATCCCATCACCCCCATCGTCACCGCACCACGATTGGTGAGCGCCCTCGCGCGGACGGCCATCATCGCCATGGATACATTCGCGATCAGTGCCGGTATGACGTGTCCGCCCACGTGTCGACTCCGGTGGATTATGCCGTTCCCGGACGCACGGTATCGCCGCGCCTGTCGTGATCGATGAATCGCGGGTGATCCCTCAACATCCATTCTGTCACCCGCGGGAGAAGCGTACGATCGCGGCGCCTCTCTGTCAAATTGAAAAGGAAAACGCGCCCGGGGAAAGGTACAAAAGTGATAACGCGGTATTGAAATTTTCATAGAAATGTTTATAATGTAATAAGGCTCATTAAATCATATTTGTAACAGATCGTTTCAAACCGTTCGGGGGGAGGTCATATCCATGCAGACCTTGATCAAGCACGTGTGTTGTGCCGTCATCGTTCTCGCCACCATGTTCGTTTCGTGCGGCGGTGAGCAGGGCGTCATCGAGACCACCGGGGAAGGAAACGAATTCGACAAGCCGATACTGGTATATTTCAACAAGGATTGCGATGAACAGCACTGCACGCCCGGCAACACGGCCAATTCCTGCATGAACCTTGAAAGCAAACTGGTGAAGGTCATAAATATGGCCGATAGCACGATCGATTTCGCCACGTACGAGATCAACCTGGACAGGATCATCGACGCCCTCATGGAGAGGGCGGCCCAGGGGATCGCGGTTCGACTCATCGTGGACGCCAAGGATCCCGAGGATGAAGAGAACATCCAACGTTACGATCTGATGAGGGACAAACTGGAATCGATGAAGAAGGGCGTGGACGACATCGCCGGGACCGCCGATGATATTCACATCTTCGCCGATGCCCCGATATACGAAAACGAGGAGATGCTGTGCGATGGAGAACGCAAAGAGGACGGCACGGCGTACGGCTCCGCGTACACGGATCAGATGCACAACAAATTCGTTGTCGTGGACAATGAATGGGTCTGGACGGGGTCCTGGAATTTCACCGTGACGGGGCTCTACGGATCGGAAGAGGACCAGGAAGCATGCAACCTGAACGGTAACGCAAATAATTCGATTCTCCTGCACAGCACCGGGCTCGCGCAGGCGTACACGGACGAGTTCAACGAGATGTGGGGCTCTGACGTTTTGGTCCCCGATCCGCATGCATCCAATTTCCACGGCAGGAAAGAGGACAACGTAGCGCATGAATGTCACATCGGCGACGACTGCGTCGAGGTGTACATGTCACCGGGGGACGACGCCCTCGCGAGGGTACGGGCCGCGTTGGAAACGGCCGACCACGAGGTCTATTTCTGCATCTTCTCGTGGTCCGATCAACAGATGGTCGATATGCTGAAAAACAAGTGGGAAGTGGACGGGGAATTGACCGGTTTCGATATCCGGGGGGTTTTCGACAGCAGCTTCTGGAACCAGTACTGGAGCGCTTCGCTGGACATGACGGGACGGGAAAGTCCGAATCCGGATTACAACAATCCCTGGACGAATCCGGCGCCGGTCTACAAGGACCGCGAGGACAGGAAACTGCACCACAAATACATGATCATCGACGCGCACCATCCCGACAGCGATCCCGTGGTCATAACCGGCTCGACAAACTGGAGCAAGAACGGGAACGAGATCAACGACGAGAATCTATTGATCATCCATAGCGCGGAGGTTGCGAATCAATACCTGCAGGAATTCGAGGCCCGGTTTGCGAATGCGGCGCAGGTGGATTGAGTATCGGCTCGGGACGTGAGGTAGAACGGGAATGCGCCTACCGCACCGGACCATGTATAAAAAAATGAGCCGCCCGGGACTCGAACCCAGTACCGGTGTATCGGTATCGCTTCATCGGCGGCAACTCGTAAAAGCACACGCCGATTTACTCGTAATAATATAACGCCGTTTAACAGAAA
>DATKWS010000235.1:0-35955 GCA_035529435.1 Patescibacteria group bacterium | reverse complement strand
GGCGGGCAATCAGATTTTTCTTTTCGGCCGTCGCCGGCACCGGTGAGACGGTGCAGCCCCGCCTCGCGGGCTGCATCTACGCCCCGTCTGCGCGTACCTTTTCCCAGAACTGGTTCGTCGACGGCAGGCCGCGGACGTTCCGCGAGGCCTTCCGTTTCGTCTTTCGTATCGTTGGGCGGAAGTTGAGGAGCTTCTTGCCGATCTTGGCGTGAAGCGTCTGGATCGGATCCTTCGACCGGCGGCATTCGTACAGCGCATGGGTGTATTGCCGGGGATAATGGCGCATCATCTCGAAAATGAAGTCGTGGGAGTCGAACTGATCGTTCATCGTATCGAGAATCGATTCGAACAACTCGTCTCTGAACAGCTCGTACATGGCCTTTCCTCTTGGCGGCGATCCATGTCGCGGGCCGGCCCTGCCGCTCGGCCGGAGGGACATCGGACCGGTGGTCCGGTTACCAGCGATCCCGGTGCACGCGGGATTCGTTGTACTGTGTCCGCGGCTCCTTGGTTTCGGCGGGGCAACCGATCGAGATGAGGCTCAGAATACCGAACGGCTCCGGGATGCCCAGCACCGTGCGGATGGCGCTGACGCGTTCCTCGCGTGGGTGGCATCCCAGCCAGACCGCGCCGAGCCCCAACGCCGCGGCGGCTATCAGGATATTCTCGGTCGAGGCGGAACAGTCCTGGACCCAGTAGATGGGGGAGGTTTCCGTGTCGCCGCATACGGCGATCGCCGCGCCGGCTTCTCCGAGCATCTTCCCGTAGGGGTGGGCGCCGGCGAGCGCTTTCAGGGTGGCCCTGTCCCTGACCACCACGAAGTGCCATGGCTTATTGTTATTGGCCGACGGGGCGGCCATTCCCGCTTCGAGCAGCCTGGTGAGGTCGTCGTCGTTGACTTCATCACCGGTGTACTGGCGGATGCTCCTGCGGGCGAGGATGAAATCGATCGACATGTGAGCTCCTTTCCGTGTGCGGTCAGTATACACGAACCGGCGGCGGTCCGTATACCGCAATCGTGCGCGCGCGGCGCCCCGGGACCGTTCAGGGGCCGGATCGCCCGCCGCTTCCCGTGGGTCGCGCACCGGTTCTCTGCCGTTGGGCCTCGTAGAGAAGGATCGCCGCTGTGGCGGAGACATTGAGGGAATCCGCCGCCCCCCGCATCGGAATCGAAACGAGCAGGTCGGTGGCCTCGATCCACTCCCTGCCGACGCCGGTATCCTCGCTTCCCACCACGATCGCGCACGCGCCGGAGAGATCCGCGTCCCAGTATGCGGCATCGGCATGGGGTGAGGAGACGATGACGCGCACCTCCTTCTCCCGCAGCCAGCCGATCGCCTCTCCCGCGGCGGCGGAAGCGATCGGAACGGTGAAGATCGTCCCGAGGCTTGATCGGATGATATTCGGATTGCACAAATCCGTACCCGGGTCTGTGACGATAAGTCCGGTCGCTCCGGCGCCGTCGGCGGAGCGTACTAGCGCGCCGAGATTCCCCGGCTTTTCGACACCCGCGATGACGAGGTAGAGGGGGAGGCCGGTCCGCGGAAGCCCGGTTAGCGCGAAGCGCGGCTGAGCGGCGACCGCCACGAGACCGCCGGTGGTTTCACGGTAGGCGATTCGCGCAAACACCCGCCGAGCCACCGAGGTGATCGTGATCCCTTGGGATTGGATGCGCCCTATCGCCGCCCGTTCCTCCTCTCCCGTCGCGAGCGGCGGACAGACAAAGACCTCATCGAGTGTGACGCCTCCCCGGAGGGCCCGATCTATCTCGCGCGCCCCCTCGATCATGAACAGCCCCGCACGGTCGCGCTCGCGCCTTTTTTGAAGGTGCACGATCGATTTGATACGGGGATTGTGCGTGCTTGTAATATCGAAACGTTCCACTGTTTGATTCCTCCGCCTGATTCTTTTATACCCGAACCGCCCCCCGAATGCAACGGTTCGCTGCTCCCCGGGGGTGTTCACGGGTGCGTTGCTTCGAGCCGGGGTGCAGGCGGAAGTGAGCAGCGCGGACCGGGCGTATCCCGTGACCGATCGATTCCATTTAATATGTACGCAAACAGTTTTTCATTGAATTTATTTTATATATCTTGTAATATTGGTATTAGTCTGAACAATATCAAAATCTATCCGATTTATTGCACCTTTCGAGATGCACGAAACCGCCTTGGGAATCCATTCCGGGGCCTTTCACGCATACTAAATCGAGGGGAGGTATCATGGAAACCATGCTGGAGGAACATGACACTCAATCGCTGTCCATGGGCAGGAAGACGCCGCTACGCGGGGGCCACCCCCCGCGCGTCAGCATCGGGATACCGGTCTACAACGGAGAACGGTACATATCCGACACGATAGATTCCATTCAGGCGCAAACATTCCGTGATTTCGAGCTCATCATCTCGGACAACGCCTCAACCGACGGGACCGCCGCGATCTGCCGTCGATACGCCGCCTCCGATGCACGGATCCGTTACTTCCGCAACGAGAGAAACGTGGGAGCGGCGAAGAACTTCAACCGCCTCGTCGTTTGTGCGAGGGGTGAGTACTTCAAATGGGCGGCGTCCGACAACCTGATCGAGCCCACCTTTCTCGAACGATGCGTGGAACTGCTCGATGCGCGCCCGGACGCGGTCGTCGCATATACGAGGTGCAAGCAGATAAACGAGTTCAACGGCACGATCAGAACTATCGACACCGATCGCGATCTGGAGTCGGCGGATGTGTTCGATCGCCTGCGCAGCCTCTTTCTTCAGGTCATCGGGATGCAGGATACGATATGGGGCCTCGTGCGGGCCGGCGCGTTGCAAAAGACACGCTTGATCCGTTCCTTCGTCGGTGCGGACGACTGCTTGCTGATCGAGCTCATCCTCCAGGGACCGTGGGTTGAAGTGCCGGAACACCTTCTCGTTCTCCGAATCCATCCCGGTGGCTACCATGCCATAGACCGTGAGGGGGCGTGGTGGAAGCAGGGGGAGGTGCATTTCAAGGATTTCATGCATATCCGCGTCGAGGGGGTCAAGCAGGCACGCTGGTACGATCCCGAAAATACCGCCTCCATATATTTTCCCTATTGGCGGAGACTGCGGGAATATTCTATGCTTATAATGCGCTCGGGGCATCATCTCAAAACGAAGTTGCGCATGATGTGGTTTTTGTGTCATCTTGTCTCGTGGCGGCGCATCATGCTGGCCGCCGAGATCTGGAACGGGTTTCGGTATATCTTTCACACGGAGCAGGTGACGAAGTTCCACGGAGGGTGATCATTGGCGAACGTTCGCGAAGAGATACAGCGGATAGGCACTGACGTGAAGGTTGCCATCCTGGCTGGCGGCGTCGGCACGAGACTGGTCGAGGAGACCGAGATCAAGCCGAAGCCGATGGTGGAGATCGGCGGACGGCCGATCATCTGGCACATCATGATGCAGTACTCGTATTACGGGTTCAATAATTTCATCATAGCCCTTGGATACAAGGGTGAAATCATCAAGAAGTACATGGTCGATTACAGTTCGCTGAACAGCAACCTGACGGTCGACTTGGGGACGGGGAGTGTGACGATCCATGACGGGAAGAGGCAGGACTGGAGGGTGGAGCTGATCGATACCGGCACTCCGACCCTTACGGGCGGCAGGATCAAGCGCTTGCGGCCGTACATCGGTGAGAAAACATTCATGCTCACGTGGGGGGACGGTGTGTCGGACATCAATCTGAACGAGCTGCTCGAGTTCCACCGGTCGCACGGGAAACTTGCCACGCTGACCGCCGTCCGGCCGCCGGCCCGTTTCGGCCATCTCGAGTTCGAGGGGGACAACGTCGTACAGTTCTCCGAAAAACCGCAAAC
Source organism: Patescibacteria group bacterium (assembly GCA_035529435.1). GTDB lineage: Bacteria > Krumholzibacteriota > Krumholzibacteriia > Krumholzibacteriales > Krumholzibacteriaceae > DATKWS01. The sequence goes on along the minus strand of DATKWS010000235.1, from coordinate 32,111 downwards.
GGCCGAGGGGTGGATAAACGGTGCATTTTTCGTTCTGGAACCGGGCATATTCGACTATATAGAGGGGGATATGACCCAGTGGGAGCGCGAGCCGCTCGAACGGCTCGCCGCCGACGGGCAGCTGATGGCGTACCGGCACGCGTCGTTCTGGCAGTGCATGGATACGCTTCGAGACAAGCGACTGCTGCAGGATATCTGGGACAGCGGCGACGCGCCGTGGAAGGTTTGGAGTTGACGTATGCGAGTACTGGTTACGGGACATCTCGGTTACATCGGCACCGTGATGGTGCCGATGCTTCAATCGGCGGGGCACGGGGTCACGGGCATGGACAGCGATCTGTACCGGCAATGCACCTTCGGTGAGGGGATCGTCGATGTCCCCAACATCGCCAAGGATGTCCGTGACGTCGAGAAAGACGATCTCGAGGGGTTCGATGCGGTGCTGCACCTGGCGGGGCTGTCCAACGACCCGCTCGGGGACCTCGATCCCGAGCTTACCTTCGAGATCAATCACAAGGGATCGGTGCGGCTGGCGGAGCTGTGCAAGGAGGCGGGCGTCCCCCGTTTCATCTTCTCGTCGTCGTGCAGCAACTACGGCGCCGCGGGGGACGATCTGATCGACGAGAACGGGACGTTCAACCCGGTGACGCCGTACGGGCGTTCCAAGGTTCTCGTCGAACAGGATGTTTCCATGATGGCGGATGAGAGCTTCACGCCGGTCTTTCTCCGCAACGCAACCGCCTACGGGGTGTCGCCGCGCCTGCGCTTCGATCTCGTGCTCAACAATCTCACGGCGTGGGCGTTCACGACGGGAAAGGTGCACCTGAAGAGCGACGGAAGCCCCTGGCGCCCGATCGTCCACATCGAGGACATATCGCGTGCCTTCATCGCGGTGCTCGAGGCGCCGCGGGAGAAGGTGCACAACGAGGCGTTCAACGTGGGCGTTACCACGGAGAATTACCGGATCCGGGAGCTGGCCGAGATCGTCAAGGATACGGTGCCGGGCAGCGATGTCGAATTCGCCGAGGGGGCCGGCCCCGACAAGCGGAACTATCGCGTCGAGTGCTCGAAGCTTCCCGGCACACTGCCCGCGTTCAAGCCGCAGTGGGATGCGCGGCGCGGCGCCCGGCAGTTGTACGAGGCGTACCGTGAGTACGGGGTGGGTCTGGAAGAGTTCGAGGGGCCCCGATACAAGCGCGTTGCGCACATCAGGGGGCTCCTCGCATCGGGAAAACTGGATCGTAAGCTCAGGTGGAAGGAATAGATGAGCAACGGAGAGCTGAAATGCCGGTCGTGCGGGCACACCGGCCTCCAGCCGATTCTATCGCTGGGACGGACGCCGTTGGCCGACGGGCTGCTCACTCGTGAGCAACTGAGCGGGCCGGAGATCACGGAGATACTCGACCTCGTACTGTGCCCCGCATGCACCCTCGTACAGATAACGAAGTCGGTCGATCCCGAGATACTGTTCTGCCGGGATTATCCGTACTATTCCTCGGTCTCGAAGGCGCTCTCACGGCACTTCGAGGAGAGCGCCCGGCATCTCATCGCCTCACGCGGGCTGGGCCCGGAGAGCCTGGTCTTCGAGGCGGCGAGCAATGACGGCTATTTGCTGCGGTATTTCGCGCGGGAGGGGATCCCGGTGCTCGGCGTCGATCCGGCGGAGGGTCCCGCACGGATCGCCCGGCAGGCGGGTATAGAAACCCTCGTCACATTCTTCAACACGGATCTGGCGCGCGAGCTGCGCGAAGGGTCAAGGGCGGCGGATGTCGTCCTCGCCAACAACGTCCTGGCCCATGTCCCCGATATGAACGGATTCGTCGAAGGGATCGGGATCATCATGAAGGAGGACGGCGTCGCGGTGCTGGAGATGCCCTACCTCCTCGATCTCATCACGAAGTACGAATTCGATACGATCTACCACCAGCACCTCTGCTACTTTTCGGTGACGGCGCTCGACCGCCTCTTCAGGCGGCACGGTATGTTTCTGAACGACATACGTCACACCGCCATACACGGCGGTTCGCTGCGTCTATTCGTCGAGAAGCGGGAACAGGTGGATGAAGCCGTCTCGGCGATGCTGCGTGACGAGGAGGAGAAGGGCATGGGAAGAATCGATTTCTACCGGCATTTCGTCGAAACGGTGGAACAGATCCGCCGCGGGCTCCGGGAGATACTCTGGGACCTCAAGGCGCAGGGAAAGAGGATCGCCGCCTACGGCGCCGCGGCGAAAGCCACCACGCTTCTCAGCTTCACCGGCATCGACAAGCGATTCGTCGACTACGTGGTCGATCTGAATCAGGTCAAGCACGGGTGGTTCATGGGTGTCAATCACCTGCCGATATTCCCCACTTCGAAGCTGCTCGAAGACCGCCCCGACTACGTTTTGCTGCTCGCATGGAACTTCGCCGATGAGATACTGGAGCAGCAGGCCGAGTACCGCGCGCGGGGGGGTAAATTCATCATACCAATACCCGAACCGAGGATCGTCTGAGCAACCAAGGAAGCATGGACGTGATGGAAATGGGAACAACGGTGGACAGCTCCTGCCCGAGCTGCGATTTCCGGCCGCTGCGCGGCTTCTACGAGGCCCGTGACGTTCCCGTGCACAGCTGTCTCATGATGGCGAGCCGCGAGGAGGCGCTCGCGTTTCCGCGCGGTGATGTAACGCTCGCCTTCTGCCCGCGCTGTGGATTCATCACCAATGTTTCGTACGACCCCAAGTACCGGGAATACGCCCCCGGCTACGAGGACCAGCAGAGCTTCTCGCCGACATTCAACGCCTTCACCCGACGGCTCGCCCGGCGGTTGATCGATCGATACGATCTGCGCGGCGGGGACATCGTCGAGATCGGCTGCGGAAAGGGAGATTTTCTCGCCCTCATCTGCGAGATGGGGGAGAATTGCGGTGTCGGGATCGATCCGGCATGTGTCGCCGAACGGATCACGGGTCCGGCCGCCGGACGAATCACGGTCATTCAAGACTACTTCTCGGAGAAATACGCCGATTATACGGGTGATCTCGTCATGTGCCGCCATACGCTCGAGCACATCGCTCAAACAACCGAATTCGTGACGATCGTGCGGCGCGGTATCGGCGAGCGGGAGGGTGCGGCCGTCTTCTTCGAGGTTCCCGATACCATGCGGGTTCTTCGGGAGCGGGCCTTCTGGGATATATACTACGAGCACTGCTCCTACTTCACTCCCGGTTCGCTCGCCCGGTTCTTCAGACGGTGCGGTTTTGCCGTGGAAGGGATCGAGCTCGACTACGATGATCAGTACCTCCTGATCTACGCGCGTCCCGTACCGGAGCGGTCCGAGGCGGTTCACGAGCTGGAAGAGACCGTCGAGGAGCTCTCACGCGAGGTCGAGCGCTTCAGCGCCGCCTGCGCCGGGACATTGACACGGTGGCGGAGCACATTCGAGCGGTACGAGGCCGAGGGGCGCCGCGTCGCGATATGGGGATCGGGCTCGAAGTGTGTGGCCTTTCTTACGACGCTCGGTATCGCCGGGAAGGTCGGCCGGGTCGTCGATATCAACCCCCACCGGCACCACATGTTCATACCGGGAGCGGGCAGCGAGGTGACGTCGCCCGATTCTCTCCGGGAGTACCGGCCCGATGTCGTGGTCGTGATGAATTCCATATACCGGGACGAGATTGCTGAAATGCTCCGGGGAATGGGACTGGAGCCGGATATTGTGACGGTGTGAGCGATTGTCCGTGGGGCCCGATACAGCCCGACACCGGTACCGGACATGCATGAAACGAGCTCAGCCGGAAACGATGTGAATGCAATGGGGCAAAACTGCCCGGTATGCGGCTCGAACCGCCTCGAGTGGATATACGAAGCGGCCGATCTTCCCGTCTTCGCAAACGTTCTCTGGCCCGACCGGGACAGCGCGATCAGCTGCCCCAAGGGGAGCATACGCCTCGCACTCTGCCGCGACTGCGGATTCATCTTCAACACGTCGTTTGATCCCGGTCTTCTCGAGTACAGCGAGCGGTACGAGAATACGCTCGACTTCTCCCCGCGGTTCCAGGAGTACGCGCGCTCGCTGGCCGAGCGGTTGATCGAGCGGTACGATCTGCACGGCAGAACGGTCATAGAGATCGGGTGCGGGAAGGGGGATTTCCTGCTCCTGCTGTGCAAGATGGGAAACAACAGCGGCATCGGGTTCGATCCGAGCTACGAGGACCGGCCCGAGGCCGAACTGGACGGGCTGGACATCCGGTTCATCAAGGACCGTTACAGCGAGACGTACGCGCACTACGCGGCCGATCTCATTTACAGCCGGCATATGCTCGAGCACCTGGCGGATCCCCGGCGTTTCCTCGATACGATCAGATCGTCGATCGGCGATCGCTGCACGGCGGTGTTCTTCGAGGTGCCGAACGCCCTGCATATGATCCGCAACACATTCGTCTGGGATATCATCTACGAGCACTTCGCCTACTTCGCGCCGCCGGCCCTCGCGTATCTATTCTCCGCGAGCGGATTCGACGTGCGTGAGATCTCGGAAGAATTCGGCGGGCAGTACCTCGCCGCTCACGTATCGCCGCGTGACGGTGCGCCTACCGGCGGCCGCGCGGCCGGTGACGACGGCGGGCGCCGCGGCGAGATCGATCACCTGGTCCGGGAGGCGGCCGTATTCGGGGAGGCTCATCGGCGCGTGATAGCGGCATGGCGCGAAAAAATCACGCGCGAGGCGGGAGGCGGGAGGGTGGTGCTGTGGGGCGCCGGCTCCAAGGGAGTCACCTTCTCGAATCTGCTCCGGCTTGGAGATGCAATTCCGTACATCGTCGATATAAATCCCAGGAAGGAGGGGATGTTCGTCGCGGGTTCGGGCCAGCGGATCGTCCAGCCGGACTTTCTCGCTTCGTACAGGCCCGACATAGTGGTCATCATGAACGCGATATACGAAAAGGAGATACGGGGGCTCATCGAAAATCTGGGTTTATATCCACGGTACATCTCCATCTGATCGTATTTTCTCCATAAATGGCGTAATACTTGCAATTTTTCGTACTGGAGCACTGCGGGGTCGCCTATTATAACCTGAAGAGACAGGGATGAGGTCCGCGGTATCAACCGGAGGAGTCGGGCACTGATCATGGAACCACGTGTGAGCATCGGCCTTCCCGTGTACAACGGCGAGCGGTATGTCGCCGAGGCGCTGGATTCTATTGTTTCGCAGACATTTACCGATTTCGAGCTGATCATCTCCGACAATGCGTCCACCGATGCGACGGTGGAGATATGCGAGGAGTATGCCTCACGCGACGGGCGTATCGTATTTTATCGCAACGAGACGAACCGGGGAGCGGCGTGGAACTACAACCGTGTCTTCACGCTTTCGCGCGGCGAGTATTTCAAATGGGCCTCTCACGACGACCGGTGCGCGCGGACCTTTCTCGAGCGGTGCGTGGACGCGCTGGATGCGAATCCGGGCGTGGTGATCAGTTATCCCCGGACGACGGTGATCGATGCTGAGGGCGGTACGATCGAGATGGAAGAGGATGATCTGCCGCTCGATTCGCCGGATGTCGTCCGGCGCTTCGTCGGCTGCCTGAGCCCGATGAAACTGTGCCATAACGTGATATTCGGCCTGATGCGGCGGTCCGTTCTCGCCCAAACGGGTCTTATCGGCATCTACCTTGCCTCGGATCGATATCTCGTTGCTGAGATGAGCCTGTACGGCCCGTTCGAGGAGCTTCCGGAACGTCTTTTTTTCCGCCGCAAGCACACCGCGAATATCGGCGTGGCGCTCAAGGATCTCCAGTTCTACCGTCCCGGCATGCGCAGGAGATTCGTCATGCCGGAGTGGCGGCTGTTCTGGAAGTTCTTGAGCCTGGTGCGCCAGGCGCCGCTAACGGCCGTTGAGAAGACGCGGTTGAGCGCTGCCGTGCTGCGATGGGCGGCCGAAAACCGGGAGGATTTCGCCTGGCAGCTGAAAGCGGCCGTCAAGGGTGTGCTCGGTAAGGATTAAACAATGATTCGGCGGCATATTGAACCGGCCGGGTAGGTCGTCGATTGGTGCATGATGCATGTATGGAGAACCATAACCGAGGCTGTTGAACTCGTCGAATACAGCGTAAACCAGGAGGATGAGCGGATCGAAGACCTGATCCGTATCGCGCCGAAGGGCTGCTCGTCGGTACTGGATGTCGGGGCACGCGATGGAAGGGTCTCCATGGCCCTGGCGCCGCACTTCGAGGCCGTCACAGCCCTCGATCTCGTGAAGCCCAATATCCGGCATCCGAAGGTGTCGAACGTTCAGGGGGACGTCACGGAACTTCAGTTTCCGGACGATTCGTTCGACGTCGTATTCTGTATGGAGGTGCTGGAGCATATCCGTCCCGAGATGCTCGAACGGGCCTGCGCGGAGATCGTTCGCGTCGCCACGTATGATGTGGTAATAGGCGTCCCATACGAGCAGGATCTTCGCATCGGCCGCACCGTTTGCCTCTCCTGCGGGAAAGCGAATCCCCCGTGGGGGCATATCAATATGTTCAACGAGAAGGGGCTTGTCAGCCTGTTCGACGCGCTGGAACCCGTCGGAACCAGTTTCGCCGGTACCAACGGAGGGAAAACCAACGCCCTGTCCACGCTGTTCATGGATCTGGCGGGAAACCCGTGGGGCACGTACAACCAGACAGAGACATGCATCCATTGCGGCTGCAAGCTCCTCAACCCTCCTCGAAGGAGATGGTTCCAGAGGATCCTTTCCGGCGCGGCGCTGCTGCTGAGCGAGATGCAGAGCTCTCTATTCACGGCGAAGCCGAACTGGATCCATATGGTATTCAGGAAACGCCGCTTCGTTGCGGGAGCGGGAATGATTGAGGGAAGGTGCCGGAGTGCGGGACGATAGGGCGTATTTCCATGCCAGGGTCGACGGCGACCGGATTGCGGTGGACGGGCCGCATTCGCACGTACTCGGGTGGCCGCTGGAACCGGAGTCCGGACGGGACCGGGAGGGAGTATACGCCTCCTGGCACTGGGACGGTCGCCGGTTGAGAGTCCGCAACGACCGGTACGGTTTCTATCCGCTCTATTATTTCCGGCGCGATGGGGAGATATGCCTTTCTCCCTCGATAGTGCGTCTCGTCGAGAAGGGCGCTCCCACCGATCTCGATTACCGCGCGCTCTCGATATTTCTGCGCTTCGGCTCGTTCATCAGGGAGGACACCCCCTTCGAACACATTCGCGCTCTCCCGCCCGACTGCCTGCTCGAGTGGCACCGGGATGGATTCACCGTCTCGGGCGGGCCGGTGCGGACGAAGGCGGCGAATATCACGCTCGACGACGCCGTTGTGACGTACAGGGCCCTTTTCAGGGATGCGATCGCCCGGCGGCTCCCGCCCTCGGAGCGTTTCGCCGTCCCCTTAAGCGGCGGAAAGGATTCGCGGCATATCCTCCTCGAGCTCTGCGAGCAGGGACACGGGCCGCTCTTCTGCATCACCTCCCGGTACTTTCAGCCATTCGTTACTCCTGACGTGGAATTCGCGTCGACCGTGGCTGCGACACTTGGCGTGGAACACATCGTTATCGATCCCGGCATTTCCGAATTCAAGGGAGAGCTGTGGAAACACACCGTCGGGAACCTCGGTTCGCTGGAACCTGGGTGGATGTACGGTATGGCCCGGTTAGTCGGCGAGAGGACTGATGCGATCTATGATGGTATCGGGGGCGATATGCTCTCATCCGATGGTATGCTGACACGGGAGAACTACAATCTCTCCCGAGCGGGTCGATTCATCGAAATGGCGGACTATACACTGGATAGAATAGGGCTGGACAAGCTCGTCGTACCCAATGTGGCTTCTCGAATGAGGCGCGAGGAGGCTATTCACTACCTGGCGCAAGAGATCGAAGAACATGCGGATGCGCCTGACCCTGTGAATTCGTTTTTTTTCTGGAACAGGACACGCCGCATGATCGCACTGGCCCCCTATTCGGTGCTTGGTCATATACCGTATGTATTCAGCCCGTTCCTCGACCACCGGCTGTTCGATTTTCTCAACTCGCTCTCGTCCACCTTCAAGATCGAGAATGACTTTCACGGTGAAGCGATCAAGCGGTCCTATCCGGCGTATGCTGATTTCCCTGTTATGCAACGGGATTACTACCTCGGACATGTATCGCCGGTGACGAACCGTCGGTTTATAAAGGATTGTGCCGCGTTCGTCGCCGGGAACAGACCGTGTGGGTACCTGCGGTACCGGTACGTGATTCCCCGCCTGCTGGCGGGCCTGCTTACTAAGAAATACGCGGCGGGTAGCGGCTGGTTCGTGCGTCTCGTCACGTACCTGTACTGTCTCGAAAAACTCGCGACAAGGAGGCACTAGTGAGGTTGTTGTTCTCCGGGTGGCTCAAGAAGTTTCAACTGTTTAGGATTATTTCCTGGATCAGGGAGGGATACGCTCGGGAACATATCGAGTACAACGGTCTGTTCAGGCGGTGTGGTGAGAACGTGCATATATCCGGGAAGGCGTGGATCACAAACTGCGACAAGATATCGGTGGGCGACAACGTCAGGATCCAGGAAGGTGTTTGGATAAACGGAGCGGGTGGGTTGTATATCGGCAGCAATGTCGGGATTTCGTACCGGACAACGATCTGGACGGTGGAGCATAACTATCTAAATGCGAATGCCGTTCCATTCGATGAACGGATTCTTCTAAGGCCGATCAGGATCAACGACAATGTCTGGGTGGGCGCCGGTGTCAGCATTACATCCGGAGTCGAGATCGGCGAGGGCGCCGTCATCGGCATCGCCTCGGTGGTGACGAAGGACGTGCCGCCGATGGCGATTGTCTTAGGGAATCCGGCCCGTGTTCTGGGGTCCCGGGACAAGGAGCACTACGAGCGATTGAAGGCGGAGGGAAAGTTCGTCGAATTCACGCGCCAGGGTGAAGAAATCGTTCCCCTCTATATTCAGAAACGGCCGCGGCTGTACGAGATCATCGCAGATTATGCGAAGGAAACGCGTGCCGTCCTCGAACGCGGCGGAGAAGACAAGGAGCCCTCGTAATAGGATTCCACGATACCTTTCGGTGTCACGACTATTCGCCTACACGTGAATACCGAAGTATCGCCTCTCTTCCTTGGTGAGCACGACGAAGACGCTCACGAGCGCGTACACGGCGAATGTTATGGATCCCAGGATGAATAATCGCGAGTAGCTGGCCAGGATGTAATTTCTCAGGAACAGCCAGCATGCGAGATGCGTCGCCCCGCCGATCAGCAGGGGAGGTACGATGTAGGCAGCGTACCGGGTGAACGGGAGGTCGATCACCCTGGTCGCATAGACCGGTACGACAAATATGTAGAATACGATCACCGGGATCGTCGTGCCGAGGGCGACGCCGTATATACCGTACCGCTTTACCAGTATCAAGCTGAGGGTCAGGTTCGCAAGCCCTTCACAGAGGTGCATGATCGAGTACGGTTTGTGCTTGGATAGACTGAAGATTAGACTGGCCGAGGTCGTTTGCGTTGTGCCGAAGATGAGCCCCGCCATGAGGATGACAAGCACGTAATACGAATCGGTGTAATCCGATCCCATCCAGCGGGTGATGAACGCCTTCCCGTAGACGAGCAGTGCACCGCCGAGAAAGATTGAAAGGATCACATTCAGTTTGGATACGAAGAGAAATTTTTCCCTCAGCTTGTCGAAATCGCGTTCCCCCTCGAATTTGCTGAAGACGGGCATGATCAGCGCCACGGCGCTTATGATGGCCATGATGTAGTAGCGTGCGATTCGCCCTCCCACATTGTAGTGCGTCACCATGCTTAGCCCGAGGTAGGCGGTTATAACGAAAGCATCTATATGGAAGCGGAGCTGGTTGGCGATATTCGAGATGAAACTGAAGACGCTGTAGTTGATGAGCCCCTTGAACGTATTCCGCGAGAAGAGCCGCAGGTCGAAGGTGAGGTATGCGTACCGCTTTCGGGTGAAGGTGAGTATCGCGAGGTACGATATCGAGTCCGCGAAGAGGGTAATCGCGGCGAGGGCGATGATGCCGTGTCCCCGCAGCAGAAAATAGATGATGAGGGCCGTTCGCAGGATGATCTTGCCGATCTCAATGATCATGGTGACGTCGTGCCGCACATTGGCGTAGAGGAATCCTATAAGAGCCCTGATCGGAAAGGAGATCGATATGCTCAGTCCGACGAGCAGGATAACGATTCTGAACGCGTGTATGTCGGCGGGGTTCTCTATGAAACGGGAACCCCAGATCGCGACGGAGACCGACGCGAGAATCGAAAGGACTGCGCCTCCGGCAAAGAAGGAGAAGCAGGTGTTGAATATTGTGTTGATCTCCTGGCGATCCTCATCCGCGAGAGCGCGCGAGATGAACCGCTGAAGCGCGGTGGACAGCCCGAAATCGAAGAAGCCGTAGTATCCGACGAGGGTTCCGACGAGAATCCATAGCCCGTACCAACGGTCGCCGATCGACCGGATAACGAAGGGCATCATGAAAAAGCTTACGGTGATCGTGACGAGAAGGTTGAGAACCCTGAGGAAGGAGCCCTTTATCAGTTTGCCGGCAAGTGTCGCCATAGTGCTCGCAAATTCGGTACGTCGGGCGCTCGCGCAGTTGCTCCGGCTATTCGAGTTCCAGCCTGGCGCGAACGCGCCGCACGACCTTTTCGTCCTCCACTGTTTCCAGCCTCGCTATCGCCTCAGCACGCTCCATGTGCCCCTCCCTGACGAGATTTGCGAGCTCGAAAGCGTACGGGTGGAATTGGAACCGCGCCCGGTGCACCTGGATTCCGAAGGCGTTCAGCAGGCAGTTGGTTGAGTTCGGATCGGTGTCGTCGGGTTTCACCCATCCAAGCGTGGCAATCGATTTGATGATCTTCGCTTCGTCGTAATCGTGGAACGCCAGGGGGCTGATATTGTGGGGAAAGCGATCCTCCCGCGCAAGGTGCTCATCGGTCAGGAAGTACCGCTCCACTTCCGGGCCGGCGGCCTCGCGTATCGGTTCGAGGAGAGCCGCCTGCATGCTCCTTATCATTGGGGGATTGTTCTTGAAGATCGACGCTTCGGTCGGTGCCTGGCCCGGCGACCACCCGTAGGTTATGAACGGGATGCCGCTTTCGATGGCCATGCGGAGCGTAACGAATTTGATGATCCCCATGCAGCTCGTACAGATCGTACTCGCGCGTTCCAGCGTTTTTCTCGAGTACATGTCGGAGTCGACCGCCCTGCGGAAGATTTTCTTCAGAAGGTCGAAGCTCGGCTTGAAAACCATAAGATCGACATTCAAGACCTCCGCGACACTTCGTATGTTGTCCATTGCGGCGGGGGATACGAACCCGTTGTCAAAGGTAAGTGCAAGGATGGACAGGCCGTATTGCTCCTTGAGGAGAAGCATCGTGTACGTCGAATCCTTGCCGCCGCTGTACGCCATGAGGCAGTCGTACACCCCACCGCCCCTTCGCTCCATAAGAAGTTTCTCGAACCGCTTGCGATACTTCTTCTTGGTCGCGTCGAGCCGCTCCCGGCTCCTGGCGTTTCTGCATACCGTGCACACGCCGTCATCGTCGAATTCGATCCCGGGAAAGGTCTCGGGCAGTACGCATCGCGAGCATCTTTTCATGCCATGTTATCCTTTTGCATACGCGCCGTACCGTCGCGTGGGGCACGTATGCGGTGGCACACAACAGTCCCGGTCACCACGTTATCTCCGGAGATGGTGGAATCCGGCGCAGATGCTCCGTCATCTCACGCCGGTGCGACAGGTCCTTCCACGCCCGTTCAACCTGTTCCGGCTCGAGGCTGAGCACTTCCGCGGCTCGCTCCCGTGGCACGTCGTTTTCGAGGGCGTAGATGAGGTGATCGACGAGATCATACGGCATGCAGAAGTAGAAATCCTGGTCGCTCACCTCGAAGCTGTACGTATCGGGACTGGGTGTACGTTTGATAATCTCTTCGGGAACGCCGAGGTATCGAGCGAGCTGGTATACCTGGTTCTTGTAAAGCATGGCGATCGGTTCGATGTCGACGCCGCCGTCCCCGTATTTCACGAAGAATCCCTGCGCCATTTCGGAATAGTTGGTCGTTCCGCACACGATGTAGTTGCGCTTCTCGGCCTCATAATGGAGCTGGGTCATCCTCGCCCGCTGCTTGATGTCATTCGCGGCCATCACTTCCAAATAGTCGGTGTAGGGGAGTCTCTTTTTTAACACCGAGCCGTCCTCGCGAAGCACCTCGATGTGATAAACGTTCAGGCGATCCCGTTCCAGGAGATTCTGCGGCAGCACGAGCCGGAACTTGTATGGTTCGTCGATTTCGGGAAAAATGTGTTTGACGATCCGGTCGCGTTTTTTGTACACGCCGAACCGTTCGAGAACAGGAGTCAATTCCACCTCGTCGCATTGGACGCCGATCACATCCGCCATCATGCGTCCGTATTCCCGGCTCACCGGATTGGAATCCCGCTCCGGCAGCAGCACGGTGTATACCCGGTCCGCGCCGACCGCTCTGACCGACAGGGCGGCGGCAACCGCCGAATCCACGCCGCCGCTTAAGCCCACCACGATCCCCTTGCCATGGTAGACGTGTTTCACCGTGTCTCTAATGAACCTTTCGATGTGAAGGCATACCGTTTCCGGATCGATCCTTAGAACGTCCCTGCTGAAATCCATTCGTATCACTCCGTATTCGCGCCGCCGTGGTTGTGGGCCGCGCTTGTGCGCCCCGCGCCTCGATTCCTCGACGAATAGACGCCACCTTCCAGGTGTGCACGGCGTCTCATAGACCCAGTTTCGATATCTTCCCTGACGAAGTTTTACGCAACGAGGCTCTGAATTCAATGATTTTCGGAACCATAAAGTCCTCAAGCCTGCTCTTGCAGTGGGCGATGATGTCATCGTCGGTGAGTGTTACTCCCTGCTGTAATACGACATACGCCTTTATCGCTTCCCCGAGTAAGGAATCGGGAATTCCGACAACCGCCGCCTCGGCGATACCCGGCAGCTCGTACAGGGCGTTTTCCACCTCGCGGGGGCTGACCTTCTCGCCCCGGCTTTTGATGATATCATCCTTACGCGACACGAAGTAGAGAAATCCCTCCGCGTCCATCGTGAAGAGATCCCCGGTGTGGAGCACCTTCTCCCAGGGAAAGGGGCCGGGCCGAAGCATGCGATCCGTTTCGTCCGGCAGCTCCCAGTACCCCTTCATGACGTTCGCGCCCCTGACTACGAGTTCCCCGACCACTCCCGGTTCCGTGATCGTTCGCCCCTGCTCGTCTACGAGGTAAACCTGCTCGTTCGGCATCCCTTTCCCGATCGATTTAGGGCGCCGCTCGAGCTCTTCAGGCGGTAGGTACGAGACCCGTTTGCATTCTGTCAGACCGTACATCGAATAGAACTTCGCCTTGGGGAACGTTTCCTGGAGACCTCTGATATGGTTCACCGGAAGGGCGGCGGCGGTATTTGTAATGTAGCGCAGGTGTTCGAACCGATCATTCTTCAGATCGGTCATCTGAAGTAGAATCGCCGCAATCGTCGGGACGATGGGCAATCCGGTGACGCACTCGCGCTTCAGGAGCTGGATGACAGTGTAGGGGTACAGGAAGCTTTTCTCGAGAACGACCGTCCCGCCGAATTGCGCGGACATGATGACCTGGTAAAGTCCGTAGTCGAACGAGAGCGGCAGCACGTCGAGAATGATGTCGCTCTCGACGTTTTCGAGGTAGGTCGTGATCGAAGTCGACGCCGATACCATGTTACGGTGCGTCAGCATGACTCCTTTCGGATTGCCCGTCGTGCCGGACGTGTATATCAGGGCGGCGAGGTCGATGTCTATTGCCGTTCTCGGGGGAGGGGATGCGGGGCACTCGTCGAGGCTGTCGTTCCACCCGACCGTTCGCACGGGTCTCGACGTTCTGGTGTCGTCTTCCTTTTTCTCACCGGGGAGTATTACGGACGCGAGCGATTGAACGCTGGACACTGTTTCCTGCACGATGTTCCATTTGTTGCGGTGCGTGATGAGTGCGCATGCGTGGCAGTTGTCGACGATGTAAGCGAGCTTTTCCGCCTTCGTTGTCGGGTTGACGACGATGAAAACGGCGTCAGCCTTGAGAATGCCGAATATCGATACGACTGCCTCTGGTGAGTTGTCGAGGAAAACTATGACGCGATCGCCCTTCCGAACGCCTGTGCGCGCCAGCGCATGCGCGAGACGGTTCGCGTCGCCGTCGATCTCCCGGTACGTCAATCGGCGGGCGCCCGCGACGATGGCGATTTTGTCCGGGTGCTTTCCGGTGGTTGTCTCGAGGAATTCATGAACCAACATACGTTCTGCCGGGAAGGGGTGGATCAATCGGACGTTCCGCGGCCTACCGGCTGCTGCCGGCGCCGATCTTTCTCGTGATGTATTCGGTCAGTTTGTTCACGGAATCGAGATTGTCGGGAATCAACTCGTCGTCCTGGACCTCGACGCCGAAACGCTCCTCCACGAAGGAAACCAGCTCGAGGACGCCCGTCGAGTCGATGATCCCGTTTTCCATGAACGAATCGTCGTCGTCGAATTCCTGCTCGCAGGTCCCGAAAAGGAAGTTGTTTTGAATGAATTTCCTTATTTTCTGTTTAATGTCCACGTACGGTCTCCAAAGATGCGCTATGAACCCATTCGGATATTCATCGAAGTGCAAGAATAAGACCAGATGAGCCCAGGCAGCCAATGAAATTACCGGGGTTCACCTGCATGTGCCGACTGATCTGGTAGGTTGTGGAGAAGTGATTGGGTCTGAGCCTCTTTCTTCGGTACGCCGAAGAAAATCGATATATGATGGAAATCGCCCAGATCGCCGTGCGGCGTCCAGGCGTAATCTATAGTAACCGTTTCTCTTACCGTGAAACCGCCCCCCAGGGTGAATCCGCTCCCCGGCCTCGATTCCTGTCCGCAGTATCCGACCCGGACCGCCAGGACATCGCACATTTCGAGTTCGACGCCGGCCCCCACGTATAGATCTTCAAAGCGCGGCTTGACCAGATCGAATGCGGCCGATACGGCGACGATGCCCTCTTTCGGGATGACGGTTTGCGAGGCCCCACCCCGAAATGTCAGCGGCAGGGGCTCGTCGAGACCGTTGAAGCTGATGTCCTGGCCGAGGTTCTGAACGGCGATTCCGAACGTCGTCCCGGTCCTGTCGACTTGGTAGAGGCAGCCGAGATCGACACCCACTCCGCCGGCGGTTGACTCGTCCAGCTTTTCCTTGAAATATTTTACGTTGACGCCGGTCATGAGGTTATCGATCGGAGCGAATCCGATCCCGAGCACGACCTGGTAGTTGTTGCTCTTGAGTTCCATCGTCTCAATGCCCGCTTCGTCGTATCCCTGGATGTCCGGGCGGTACGTGAAGAGGAAACCCCCGCCGAATATGACCTTGTCGTTGAGCCGGTACGTGTACGATACGTTGTCGTACCTGGTGTCGATGATCCATTCGGCGTGAAAGAGGCCGAGTCCGTGGCCGGTCATGTCATTCAGAGTGGCCGGGTTCGAGAGCCAGCTGAACGGGTCTCCCAGAAGGGCCGATTTAACCTCACCCATGGCGATCGATTTCGATCCCACCGGATGCAGGAGATAGCTCGCGCCAGTGCTCCCGGCACCCTCGGCCGCCCCTGCTACCGCCGGCAGTATCGCCAGCGCTCCCGCGAGGATCATTCCAATAAGATGTATGAATCGCGCTCGCTTCATATTAATCATCACCGGTTAATGTACGATCATTACGGGGCGTCTATCGACGACACTGCTTGCGGAGTCCCTGACGAGGACGTAATACACGCCGCTCATGACGGGGTTCCCTTGCGTGTTGGTGCCGTCCCACGTGATCGAGGTCTCCGTTCCGACGTCATGCCGCCAGACCTCCTGGCCGCTTTCGCTATAGACCGTCACTGAGCCGCCCTCCGGGAGGTTGTTCAGGAACATCCTGCCCATACCCGGATTGTACGGAACGGGGTAGATGCTCAGTTGCGGGGCGGCCGGTGGATTCGGTTCTTCATTCGTCACCGAGAAGGTATCCAGTGCCGAGACGATCATGTTGTTGTCGCCATCGTAGGAGATGGCCCGGACGTAATAGGTGCTCGGCATCAACAGATCGTCGATCGTCGATGAGTGGGCCATCGCGTAGTTTTCGTCCCAACTCGATATCGAGTCCAAGGCCTCGTTCGATAGACCGTACTGTATGAACCCAATAGTGCTGCCCACGGTGCTCCAGTCGATCTCGTACGCGCCGCTGCCGATAGTGATTATATCTTCTATACGGCAGAGGTTGTGCGTTTGCGGATCGGCGTCCTGGGCGATCGTTATGCCCGACACCGGATTTGAATACCCGCTGCGCTCACCGGCATCGTTCTTGGCGATCACTCGGTAGTAGTATTTAACACTCTTGGCGATGTCGGTATCGAGGTAGCTTGTTACCGATACTGCGACGCTGTCGATCGCCTCGCCGGGCGAAAGGTCGAGAGAGCGATAGATTATGTACTCGACAACGTCCGGCTCCGGGCTGGGTGCCCAGCGTATGAGGTAGTCCGTCGTCTCTTGCGCGAGGAGCTGCCCGGAACAGATGACGATGATGAGGAAGATCAACGATGCTGCTTTAGTTGTTTTAGACATGATCCATCTCCCCACTGGTTGATGCATTAAAACTGTGCAATGGACTCTGGCTTCCGGTTGTCTCTATTTTCAGATTTGCACGAATCGAATTGCAAATTCGATAAAGTTTATTATGCCCTTTTCCCATTACGGTTCGATGATCCATTTCGATGAGCTTCCTCATAGTGACCTTTTGTTGCCGGTCGAATCGTGTCATGCTGCATACCTCCGTCGGGGGTAAGCAACGAATTCTGGGAATCGAACATCCTGTACCAGCTGCTGGATTGTATCGCAAGTAACTTGCCAGCGAGGGCTGGAGAGGCAGTTCGTTCGTGGTGGGGTCCGTGTGAACGGAATGGTCTCGTGGTTGTAGTGCTCACTTTGGCCATATCATTACGGATGTTGGTGCCGCGGGAGCAGAACTATTTACATATAACTCGAGAGCGCCGATTGTCGGAGGAACGTTGTAATCCCGGTCGAAGTAATCCTTCGATATCTCTTCGAGGATCAAACCCATCCACATGGCGGGTGTTCCTTCGGAAAGCTCGAAATCGGTGTTCCAGGCAGGATTGGCGTTGATGAAGTACGGATCACCGACGATGTTGCCGGAGTGGACCGGTGCACCCCACTGGTTGTTTTCCATGAAATCCCAGTCGGGCAATGATTCCGATACATTGTCGTGGCAGTACCAGAGATTGTTCGACATGACGATCGTTTCGGGCTCGTCGGTCCACGCCGGGCTGGCGGTGGCGAACGTTACCGGTCTGTTTCCGTACGGAGTGCCGAAGTAGAATATATTGTTCTTGACGTCGGCGCTGCGGACGTGCGTGACGGGCACCGTCCCGATCATGTCGGGCCATGGGTCATGACGGAAGAAGACAACGAAGGCCGTCCCGCCCACGCCGCGCGCTCTGTCGGCGTTGCTGATCGGAATGTATATCGTGTTCTGGTACGCCTTGCAGTTCCGCGATCGCGAGAAGACGACGGGATAGCCGACATTTATGAATATGTTTCTGTATGCGTTGCAGTTTTTCGCCTCGTAATCGATGATCTGACCGTCGCCGTCCAGCTCCCCCGGCGGAGGCCTGAAAAAAGCGAGGCCGGAGGCCTGTCCGAGCGAGACGCCGTACATGTAAAGATCCTTGAAGATATTCCTTTCGATGACAACGTTCCGGGAGCCCCCCTTGCACTGCACGCCGAGACCGTCATCGCCGTCGACGGCCAGATTGTCCATGAATACGCATTGCGTGACCAGCCCCTCGTGGCATCCGACCATATCGATGCCGTTGTGCCCGCATCGCTTGAAGGTGCAATTTCTCACGACGAAGGTATCGACGCCGGCGAGCTTCAATCCCGATCCCTGCGTGTGCGTCGGGTCGCAGTCGTAGAATTCGCAGCCCTCTATTGTAATATGGTGAGCCGGATTCTCTCTCGACCACGTGCCGCCGTCGTCGATATTCAAACCCATCGTGTGGCCGTTCCTGAATACGAGATTGAGGAGCTTGATGTAAGCCAAGTCGTAATCTGCACGAGACGGACTCGAGTAGCATGCTGTCATGCTGACGGCGGAGGCATGATGGCCGTCACCCACGTCGGCGTCGAAGATCGCCTTGTTGCCGGCGGCAATGTCGTCCGGGTCTCCCATGACGACGAGATAGCTCCCCGGAGCGCCCCTGAAAACATAGCTATAGCCGATGTATTGTTGCTCCTGGGGATATACGCCACCCCGCGCTACGATCGTGTCCCCGGGACCAGCGTGCTTGCCTGTCTCGGAAAGCGTCATGTACGGATACTGATATGTCCCGTCACCCGTGGCGTTGTTGCCCCATGGGGCAAGGTAGATTTTTCCCGCCTGCAAATTATAACTAGTTGCTACTATTAACAATATAAAAAAGCAGACAGCCGTCCGCATCACGTTCCGTAATGAAATCGTCATCATTGGACCTCCAGGTTCTATGTGGAAGTCCAGAAGTGCATTTTTTGTACCAGGGTTTCCGACAGCGGTAGGGGGAACAGAATCGCCGTGAATGATTCTGGACGTTTTTACTTCAGTCCTTCTTCCCGCCCCTGCCTCTAACATTGTAGACAAAATAGTAGCATTTGAGGCGGTGGTCAAGCTATTTATCTCAGAAATTTAACTTGTTTTCCTGCAATGAGTTGTGCTGCTTAACGATCCATCGATTCGTATGCGGTGAAAATCCCCCGCTTTTTCCAATTGTTTGTATCAGGGGGAGTGCCGATACCGATTACAGATGTGTTCCCGATGTCTTGATCTCCCTCCGGCGACAGGGGCTAGTCGTAACCTCACGCAGGTTTTCCACTCGGGAATCAAGTTTTTTATAAACTCAACAACCGGGCCTTTCGAGAACCCTATTTACCCTATAGAGACACGTCCTACCGCAGCAGGAGCATCTTTCTCGACTCCGTGAACCGCGGCGTCTCCAGGCGATAGAAGTAGACGCCGGATGCCGCCTTTCTGCCCTCCGTATCCATCCCGTTCCACACGACCGAGGCGGCGCCACGATCCATCTCTTTATCCAACAGTACGGCCACCAGCCGTCCCTCGACGTCGTATACCGCGACCCTAACCGCCGTTCTCTCCGGTATCACGAATCGTATCGTCGTCGTCGGATTGAACGGATTGGGATAGTTCTGCTCCAACGCGTACGCCCGGGGCGTCTCCGGATCGTTCCCCGTCGGCAGCCATGCAATCTCGCTCGCCGCGCTCTCGTTCCCGTTGTAATCGCACGATGTGACGCCCCAATGGTGATACCCCTCGGCGATCGAAGCGGCCACATCGAACTCGGACAGCAAGGTAATGTCGGCCAGGTAGTACGAGGTGGTGTCCAGATGCTCCTTGGCGTAGACCCGGTAATGTGCGAAATCCGGCTCCTCGTTGTCGTTCCATTGCAGCAGCGTCCCGTCGGTCATCATGAGCCCCGCCGGAGAGGCCGGGGAGAGATTGTCCACCGAGTACCCGCTGTCGACGCCCGAGTCGAAATAGGTCGTCGGCACGGCAGTCGAGGCCCTTATGAAGAAGGTCGAGTAATAGAGCGGCTCGCCCGTCACCGTCGAATCGTTGTACACGCACGAATCCTCCAGCGTCGGCGCCACGACATGGTAGACGTCTTCCCCGTGCGCGGGGACGTCGAAGAGGTAGTGCCAGTCGCCGGGCGGGTATGCGAGCGCCGCGTCGGCGCCTCGCCCGGTCGCAGGCGTCGGCTCGCTCACGCCAGCGACAACAGGCAGATCGTCGATCCGCCGATAGACCTCGTAGCTCAGAACGGGCTGCGCGCTCCCCATGCTGTCGCAGGAGCTCCGATACCAGCTGATGCTCACCTGACGTCCCTGATCATTGAGGACGTCTCCTAGGCTCGAGATGTATGGCGCCCCATCGGGGCAGCCGAGCCCTTCCGCACCGATCAATCCGCAGTCACAGCCGTTCGGATGGTTCCCCGGCAGACAGGGAGAAGCTGAATGAAGGGTGAAGATCCCGGCGCCGGCGTCGCAGAACAACGGATCGGCCGAGAAGTTATGCGGCAGGGAATCCTGCCCGGCTATGCCATTGACCCAATCACCTCCCTCGTTGCCGTAAACGTCGCAGCAGGATAATTCGGCCGAACCAGTGGCGATGTATATCCAGGTGCCCATTTCGCCGATTGGAGTGCCGTGGAATACGCTCTTCGTAGCTGAAACCGAGGATTCGGATAACCATAAGTAGCGGTTTCCGGTATGCGTTACCGATTCAAGATTTAAAGTGGCATTGTACAGTTCGATGGCAGGACCGTAACCGAGCATCCTTCCGCCATTGGCGCGCAGGAGCGAATTATATATGAAAACTTCGCTTTCGCCTATTAAAATCCCCTTGTTCTCGTATATCGTTGTGTTTGATATGTATGTATACGGACTCGACTGGATTCGTATCGCTTCGTAGTATGAATCATTGTTCTGAATGTGCGAATCGGTTATCACACAGGTATCTCCTGCGACGCGAATGGCTGAACCCGAATCGCCGCTGTTGCCGCTGATCAGGCAATTTCTCAATTCGAGGTACGCAGAAGAGTATATCCCTGGTCCCGATGTATCGCTGCATCCATTCTCGTTGCCCGTTATCGAGGAGTTTTCCATTATCACCCGTGAGGTCCCCTCGATGCAAACACAGAAGTGGCCCCAAAGCGAGTTGCCGGTGTAACTGCAGTTGTCGATATTCAGACGTGCATTGCTGCAATACGTTCCCGGTCCGGGATACACGCCGGTTATGATGAAACCGCTGAGAAGATTGAAGCCGTCTCCCGTATTGTAGTAATTTATTGCACTGTGATTTTCGTTCTCCCACCCCTCGCAATCGATGTTGACCGAGCCACCCGTCGCGATGATGATCACGTGTTTTCCGCTTACGCTGATATCGCGGAACCCATCCCCCGTGTATGAGCCCGCCGCCACGAGTATCGAGTCACCGCTCGCTGCTGAATCCACGGCGGCCTGGATGGTCGGTACCGGCGTCGGCACATTCCACGTGTCCCCCGAGCACGGGATTGCCAAGCTGACTATTGCGAAGAGCGCGCTCGCGCAGAACAACCATAGTCTATCCCTTTTTTTCATGATTGCCCCCATCTGTTTTTGGTTTGGTTAGCCGATTAACGCTGTATTATACGTGAGCAATTCAAACAATGTCAACTCGTATATGGAAAAAATGAAAGTCCGGAACACCAAAGAACCGCTTCGCCACCTGTGCCACCCGAGTAGACAACACCTTCAGCTTCAGTGATTCACCAAGCCACACATTAGAGAAGTACGCAGCGGCCAAAACTAACGTGACCAGGTTCTTTAACCGCTCGTAGTCCAACACCCGACTGCTTTTTTCTACCGGGAAGTTTCACGCGCCGAAATCCATATTCGATGCGATGGATCTTCCGCGTCTTATTCGCTTATTCTCCGGTCATTAGGAGAATCAGACGCAGAAAACTGCAGGATGCTACGATAATTCTCCAGGACATATGTTCTTGATATATATAATGTCTTGTATTAGCCTTTCATCTCTGGAAGATGTAGGCTCAGGGATAACGGTTTCCGCGGATGGTATATATGGCGCATCGTTTCCAATCCACGCCCTTCTGGGGAACAGTGGTCCAGCCGGCGATCAACCTCTTCAAGAAGGACGATACGCTACGGTACCTCGACGAGATCGCGGATCTTCCGTATCTGTCGAGAACCGAGGTAGAGCGGTATCAATTCGAGAGGCTGCATGAGCTGCTTCAGCACTCTTTCCGGCATGTTCCGTACTACCGGGAGCTGTTCAGGGAACTGTCGCTCACCCCTTCAGATTTCACCTCCCTCGAGGATCTGAAGAAGCTGCCCGTTCTCAGGAGAGGGACGGTCGTGAAGAACCGGGAGAAATTCATCGCGCGCGATATCCCGCGCGGCGACTTGTTCCCGAAATCCACCGGGGGATCGACCGGCGCTCCGCTCAATATATTCTATGACAGGAGGTACTGGTACAGGAGCGAGGCCGGTCTGCTGCGGTGCTTCATGATGGCGGGATACCGCATCGGGGAACCTATCGTGAATCTCTGGGCATACCCCGAGAACCTTCTCGCGGCACCGGGATGGCAGCAGATGATACGCCAACGTCTCCGCCGGCGCTATTACTTCGATACCAGCCGATACGGGGTGGAAGACATGGATGAGTGGCGCCGCCGGAGCATTGAGATTAAGCCAGCCGTTATCTACGGCTATGCGAGTGCCATATATCATTTCGCCCGATTCCTCAAGATGCGTGGTAGCGGTTGTCCGTCGATAAAGGGGGTCTTCACGACTACCGAGAAGCTGTACCCCTTTCAGCGGGAGTTGATTTCAGAAGTCTTCGATTGCAAGGTATACGATATGTACGGCTGCGTGGAGGCCCTTCATCTGGCATTCGAGTGCCCGCATGGACGGATGCACAGGACGGGCGACTTCTCGTATATCGAAACAAAAAAAAACGGTACGGACAACGGCTATTTCATAGTGACGTCCCTGTGGAATTACGGCTTTCCCCTCATCCGGTACATGAATAACGACACCGGCAGGCTCGAGGAGGGAGCGTGTCCGTGCGGCCGGGGGTTCCCCCTGCTCGGCCTCGATATCTCACGGATTGTAGATAACTTCCCCTTGCCGAACGGGGATATCATGCACGGAACGACCCTGATGCACTTTCTTTACGGATGCGAGGGGATAGACCGGTATCAGTACCATCAGCCGGTCGTCGACGAAGTCATTCTGTACATCGTCAAGGCGGATGATTTTTCCCCCGCCACGGCCGAATGGCTGGACGGTGTGAGGAAACGTATATACGAAATGACCGGCGGGGCTCTGCGGTGCGAGATACGGTATGTCGACGATATCCCCCTGACGAAGCGTGGGAAGTATCTCTACATACGTTCGGACATCCGCCGCGATGCATTGCACGGGAGTGACCCATGAACACGAACACGTCGCGTCTGATAAAGGGGATCAGGGATCCGCGGGCGGGCGTCTACTATATCAGGTCGAGAATCAAGGGGGAATGGTACAAATATATCTATTCACGGCGCGCGTCACGGTTCTCCTGCGGGCGCAATTTTCGGGTGAGGGACAGGTTCCTCGTGTGGGGACCGGGGCGGTGCGAGTTGGGCGATGACGTGATCGTGGAGGGAGGTCCCTTCAAGATCAATACGCTCTACACCTACACGGAACAGGCGGTGATTCGCGTCGGGTCACACACCTTTCTCAACGGTGTCAGGATCGGCTGCCGAAGGAGTGTTGAAATCGGCAAATGGTGCATCTTCGCGGATGCCAGGATCACCGACAATGACGCCCACAGCGTTTATCCGGACCGGTGGGATCCGGACACGCCCGTCGATACGCGCCCCGTGGTGATAGAGGACAACGTGTGGGTGTGTCTTGCGGCGATCATACTCAAGGGAGTGAAGATCGGGTTCAACTCGGTCGTTGCGGCGGGAGCGGTGGTGACGAACGATGTGCCGCCGAACTGCGTGGTCGCTGGCAATCCTGCCCGGATCGTGAAGCGGTTTACGCCGGATGAGATCAAGCGGGGGGAGTTGCTGTTCGAGCGGTACGGTTCGAGGTATTCCTATTAGGCGGGCGCTCTCCGGGTGTCCCGACGCCGCGGGGGATGAGCTCGCCCGTCGGCCGGAAGGATCGTCGCCGTCCCTCCGCTTCCGTGAAATGCGATCCAACGATAAACCTATGAAAAGAGCTCTACGCATCGTACATCTCATAAGTCCCTTGAAGCTCTATGGCAAGGAACAGTGGCTTCTCGCGCTCCTGAAGCACATCGAGCGCGAAGAGTTCCACTGCAGCGTCGTCATGATCGCAGGAGAAGCACGCCCCCCGCTGTCCGAGCGTCTCGAGCGGGAGGGCGTGGACTATGCCATCGTACCGTTCGATCTCCCGGCCGCGCACCGCAGCATCCGGGATATTTCCGCGATCGTCGCTGAGCGCGGCGCCGGTGTCATACACTCGCACGACTACCGCGCCGATATCGTTGGGTACTTTGCTGCGCGGCGAGCGCGGGCGCGCATCGTCAGCACGCCCCATGGATGGAGCAATGCTCCGGATATCAAGCTTCAGGCGTATCAAGCGTTCAACAGGCTGCTGCTGCCCTTCTTTGATCGCGTTGTTCCGCTCTCGCCACGGCTGTATCAAGAGATGAAATGGTACTGCAGGGGCAATTTGAGAATGATACACAATTTCGTCGATCTTTCGTCGCTGCCCGAGCCCCGTGTGAGCGAGGCTCCCCTCGTCTCATTCGTCGGTAGACTGATCCGGCTCAAGCGGGTTCAGGACGCCGTCACGGCTTTGCGGTTTACGGCCGATCCGTCCATTCGGCTTCAGATCATCGGCGATGGACCGTGCAGAGGGAGGTTGGAAGAACTCGCCGGACGTCTCGGTCTCGGTGAGCGGATCGATTTCACCGGCTTTCGAGAGGACGCGGCGGAGCTGCTCAACAGATCCGCCGCGCTCGTTCTGCCATCGCTGACGGAGGGGATATCCCGCGTGGCGATGGAGGCGATGGCCCTCGGCAAGCCCGTCATCGGGACGGATATTCCCGGCGTCAGGATTCTCGTCGAGGACGGAAGAACGGGGATGCTGGTGCCGAAAAAGGATCCACGCGCCATCGCCCGCGCACTTGACCGTCTCTTCTCCGACAGGGATCTCTACAGGGCCATGAGCGACGCTGCGCGGGAGCACATTATCCGTAAGCATGCGGCCGACGTCATGGTTCGGGAGTACGAGGCGCTCTACCGTGATATGGTCGGTGATTGACGGTGGGAAGGGGCGGTGCCACCCGTGAGCCGGCACGTCCCGCAGTGATGCCGTTTCAACGGGGTAAGCGGTGCCGGTGTGAAACTATGGTGAAGAGAATTTTGCATGTCGTCTATTCTCTTGAGATCGGCGGTCTCGAGCGGGTGGTCGTTCACCTGGCGAACAACATGGACCGTTCGAGGTACCAATCGTCCGTGTGCTGCATATCGCGGGCCGGGGAGCTGGCCCGCTATCTCCAGGATTCGGACCGTCTTTCCGTCCTCGGACATATCGGCAGAATCGGCTACCGCCCCCTAAAGGCGCTTCATAATCTGCTGCGGGCACGATCGATCGATATCGTCCATTCGCACAATTTCCCCGGTCTTCTGTACAGCTATCTGCCGGCCAAGCTGAACAGGACGCCGGTGATCCACACACAGCACGGATATGTGGAAAGCGAGGAACGGCGCAAGTTCGCTCTTGTCGAGAAGGTGATCAGCCGGTCCATCGCACGCTACGTATGCGTTTCGGACAGGCTTCGCGATACGCTGAAAGAGCGGTTGGACCTGAACGATAGCAGGCTGTCGCTCGTATACAACGGCATACCGTTGCCCAATCTCCCCGCCGGACCATTCGGGCAGCGGGACGGGAGGATCGTTATCGGCAGCGTCGGAAGGCTGACGTGGATAAAGAATTACGAGCTGTTGATCAAGGTCTTTTCCGAGCTCGTCAAGCGGCATCCCGAGTGCACGCTCGAACTCGTCGGCGACGGCGAGCGCGGCGATGCGCTGAAGCGTTTGGTCCGGTCACTCGATCTCGGGGATCGTGTGGTGATGCACGGATACCGAACAAACGCCTCGGAGTACCTGCAACGGTTCGACATCTTCGTCCTTCCGTCGTTAAGTGAAGGGCACTCCATATCGCTCCTCGAGGCGCTCGGCATGAAAAAAGTCTGCGTCGTTTCCGCCGTCGGCGGCAATGTGGAAATAATCAAGGATTCGGTCAACGGATTTCTGTTCGAATCGGACAGTCTGGACGGCTTGCTCCAGCAACTATCCTTCGCGGTCGAGAATATCCACGAATCCACCATGGACGCACTGAGAGACAGGGCTCGGAAGACGGTCGAGTCGAGATTCTCTCTCGATGCGATGCTGAACAATTACGGTGAGCTTTACGACATAATCGCTGCGGGAAAACATGCCCGACAATCCCGGTGCCGCGGACCCTCATGCGCCGGGTGAAATCGAATCGAGCCTCGCGGCGATCACTTCGAATTTTTCACGCCAGTCCTTTTCCAGCGTTTCGCGGAGCACCGCTACATCGTGACTCAACCGTTCGACGTCCGGTATGACCGCGGCGATACCCGCGGCGATCGATTCAGCGGCGTTGTCGACGTAGACTGCGCCGCGGGAGAAGTAACGGCGCAGGGCTTCCTCGTTCGACAGAATCATCGGTTTGTTCAGCGATACGCTTTCGTACGCGCCGCACACGAGGCAGTCGGGCTGCGAGGTGAGAATCATGACGGCGTCGGCGGAATTGAGCAGCTCCACGTACGCCTCTTCCGAAAGGAATCCGGTCAGGTGTACGTTCGGCGGCATTTCCTCGGGTGCCCATCCCACTCTGCGGAAACGCCCCGTCACGTATATATGGACGCCATCGCCGACGAGCCGGGCCGCCTTTCCGACCTCCTCGTACGGTTCGTCTTCGGAGAAGGTGCAGACGAATACAACCGAAAAATCGCCTTCGAGCTCTCTCCTGCCGGGATTCTCGAAATGGGGTAGCTTGTCGGGGAGGACCATGATACCTTCGCGAGGAAACAGGGCTTTCATATTGTCGTTCGTCACGAGGGTCAGATCGGAGCGGGAAACGCAGTACGCCTGCAGCTTCCAAAAGAGAAAATCAAACAATCTGTTCAGTGTGATGTAGGGAGTATGCAGATCGATAACCAGGGTGTAGTGGTAAATCGATTTCAGCAGGGCGGCCAGAGTGGCCAGGATCAATGAGGGATTCTGCACGAACAGCGCCGAGGGTTTTTGATCCCCGATGAGTCTCAGCGTCTTCGGTATGCAGCGGAAATAGCGGCGCACTCTGCCGAGGTACCGATCTCCGAAATGGTGGTATTCGGCCGAAAACGCCTCGGCCAGCTCACGGCTCCTCCGTTGAAACGACCAGCTTATCCAGATTCTATTTGGCATAGTGAGTGTTGAACATTCGAAATATCGATGAATTGAACAGATTTACTGGAAAGTTGCAAGCATCTATTTCGAGGATCGGTGCCGAGGTAACCGCGCTGCTTTGGCTGAAAAATTGCTATCATATCGAATGATCAGTGCTTAGGTCACCGGATCGGAAAAATGCATAGGGAAACGGCTCGCAGTATACTACAATATCCCGATTCCTGGGAATGACGGTCGAAAGATGATGCATAAGACGAAAGAGACACTGGGCGCGGGCGGTGGGAATATCCTGTTCGTCACATACTTCTTTCCGCCCTGCGGGGGAAGCGGCGTATTGCGCGTCGTACGATTCGTGAAATATCTACGCAGATTCGGATGGACTCCGTTCGTCCTGACGGTTGACGAGCGCGATATTGAAAAGCTCGTATACGGTGCCATCACGGTCGATAGGTCGTATATGGATATCGCCGCCTCTACGCATGTGCTGCGGACGAGATTGGTGCGCCCGAGTTACGTCGTTTTCAGTTTGCTGAAGGGGCTTGTATCGATCCCCTCCGCCGTCCGCCGGCTCTTCGGCGGGAATTCCTCGGGACGTTCGCGCCGGGTGGAAACCGGCCGCGCACCGGCGGGGGGGAAGGGAGGCGCCCCCGCGGACGCTAGCCGCGAGGAGAATCGCCGGAAAACGGATGCGAAGGGATACTATTCACAGGGTGTGGGGCCCGTTCGCAAGCTGTTGTTCGAATTGATTCTCATAGTCGACCAGATCTTCGAGTGGACCCCCTTTGCGGTGATCAGCGGAATCCGCTTTGTCAGAAAGTGCAAGATAGACGTCATCTGCTCCTCGAGCCCCCCGTGGGGGGTCCATATTGCAGCTTTTGTCCTGAAACGCCTCTGCGGAACAAAGTGGGTGATGGATCTGCGGGATCCGTTTTACGCTATCGAGATGGAAAGCGTGAAGACGAAGGAATCCCCTCGGATCGTCAGGATGTTCTACCGCTTCATGGAACGGATATTTATGCGCA
The DNA here is from genome assembly GCA_035529435.1 of Patescibacteria group bacterium. Taxonomy (GTDB): domain Bacteria; phylum Krumholzibacteriota; class Krumholzibacteriia; order Krumholzibacteriales; family Krumholzibacteriaceae; genus DATKWS01. Next base: position 4,018 of record DATKWS010000235.1, on the reverse strand, counting down.
ATGCTGATGTAGTCATATGCAACTGCAATGAGATTAAGGAGTATTACCGCAGCAAGTACCGTTCGTCCCGCTTCGAGGTGGTGACGAATGGATTCGATCCGGACGATTTTCCAGCGTTCAAGCCGGAGGCCTGCGCGGAGGATCGCACCGAAATATGCTATATCGGCGAGCTGTACCCGAAGATTCGCACCCCCGACGCGTTTCTCGAAGCGCTGGCCTCCCTCCTGAAACGGGAGCCCGCTATTGCCGGCGCGATTTCGGTGCGGATACTCGGTGCCTCGGCGTACCTGGAATCGAAAGCTTTCCGGGGATTGATCAAGAAGCTTGGCATTGAAGCGCTTGTCAGGTGCCGGCCGTACGTGCCCCATCGGGAGGCGATCGATGCGATGATCGGTGCCGACGTTCTGCTTCTGCTGCAGCCGCACCGTTCGACCAACTACCAGGTTCCCGCAAAGCTCTACGAGTATATTGCCACGGGCAATCCGATGATAGCGATCGCGCCCAAGGGCTCCGCAACGTTCAACCTTATCCGCAGGTACAAGCTTGGACTGGTGAGCGACACGGCCGATCGCACTTCTATTGAGCGCAGTATCAGGGCGGCCGTCGAGGGAACGCTCCCGGTGCCCACGATGGAATCCATCGCCTATTTTTCGTCCGAGGCGGTAGCCGGACGGTTCGCCGGTATTATCGATGGACTTTTGGAAAAGCAGCGATACAATACAAGCGGGTAATCCGGCCGGTCGAAGGACGCGCGGCGTGCGGTGTGGAGAGCGAAAATGGGCTTCGAAGAATTGAGATCACGCATCAGAAAACGCGAAACGCCCTTCTACGACGGGCTGTACCGTTTCGCAAAGCGGGTGCGGGGAATTGAGGTGCTATACGTGCCCGGCTGGCATGATGCGCTCTATCACGAGCGTTCGTTCCGGATAAACGCCTGGCGCACCTTCTGGCGGGTCATCTATTACCAGCCGATGTTCCGCAGCCGCTGCGCACGGTGCGGGAGCAACCTGCATATATACCATTCGGGACAGGGTTTACCGTACATCGCGGGCGATCTGGAGATTGTGATCGGTGATGGAGTCTCTTTCTATGATCGATCGACCCTGGTCGGGCTCACGGTGGGCGAGCGCCCCCGAATCGTCATCGGCGACAATACGGATATCAGCCAGCCCATAACAATCATCGCGGGAAACGAAGTTCATATCGGTTCTAACTGCTTGATAGGATGCTCGATGATTTCGGACAATCCCGGACACAACCTCGTATACGATCATCGATTCCAGAAACTGGACCGCGCGAAGATCGGGCGGATCCAGATAGGCGATTACGTCTGGGCTGCGCTCCAATCGGTCATCGCAGGGAATGTGTCGGTCGGTTTCGGTGCCGTTATCGGGGCCAGGACGGTGGTGACAAAGGACGTTCCGCCCTTCTGCGTCGTTGCCGGGAATCCGATGCGAATAGTTAAGAAGATGGAGTTTCCCCATGAAATGATATCCGGACTCGGCGAGGATGCATACGAGCGGTACCAGCGAGCACATATCGGCGCGGAGCCGCCGCTTGATCCCTGATGGCTCTCCTCCGGGCGCTTTCCGGCGGCTGCGGGGATATCAGATGTAGATCATGGCAAGCAGCTTGTAGGCGGCGATGCTGCCGCCGATGATCAATCCGATCCTTATCAATTCACCGGCCGAGAGCATGAATGGGCGCTTGATCGCTGGATCGGATATGGCGGAGATCTTCGTCGCGAAGGCGACGAGTATGTAGAATACCGGACTATACGCCTGGGAGAGAAAGAACGCGCTCCCCAGGAAACCGACCAGGGAGAGCTGGACTACCTTGGCGTATTTCACCAGCGATTCGGACGATGAAGTGCCTATGACGCGGCTGATATCCTTGAAGCTCATGAATATTATCGAGATCCAGGCAAGGTACCCCACCAGCCCCAGTTCCGCCATGCATTCGATGAAAGCGCTGTGTGCGGCTCGGCCGTGCACGACGGTGAACTGGTCGAACCCGACGCCGAACACGGGGCGCGCCCTGAGCATGACGAGCCCATCGATCCAAGCGTATATCCTCCCGCTCGCAGACGTCCCGTACGGGGAAAGATCCATGAACCTACTCGGGGCGATGGCGATCGCCGCGGCGAAAAAGACCGCCCCTATGACGAGTCCCCTCACGAGCCCCCATCGCTTGAACGCGAAAAAGGTGAGTATGAGCAGCAGCGCTATGAAGCCGCCCCGTGAGCCGGTGTAGTATATCGCCAGAATGTTGATCGCGCCGACGATCAGTAGCAGGAATCTCTGCAATGCTCCGATCCCCTTCTCGAAAAACCGTACGAGGACGAATGGGAAAAATGAATTGATAAGGAGAGCAAAATCGTTCGGGTCGCCGAATATGCCGATCCAGCGTATTCTACCATCTACTTCGGGTATATTGCCGATGAGGTCGAACCCCCTGAAGCGCTGGATGATGCCGTTCACGCAGATAATCGCCGTGCAGACGACCAGCGTCCACGCGAGGGCGCGGAGTTTGCGGGAATCATCCATGATGCTGACGATCATGAAAAAGAGCAGGAATAAGGTGAGAAAATCATTGAATCCGTCCCATGCCTCCTTGAACTGCAGGTTGGCGAGGTTGCTCACCGGTACGAGTATCAAGAGGGCGAACATGAAAATGCTCTGCCTGCTCTGGAGCAGGCTAATCTTTCTTTTCGTGAATATGTGGTGAATAAAGAAAGAGAGGATAATCGCAATGGCGAGCACCAGCATGATGCGCAACTTCTCGAGCGCCGGAACGAAATCCTGCGGCCTGATGTATAGGAGCACGATGTATAGGAGGAGCCCGTAGAAGGGCTTGAAGAAGACGAGGATCGCAACGGTGAGGGCGGTGGCGAGAACCAACGCGGCCGGCAGTGACATGAGCGCCAGCGAGGTGGCGACGACGGCCACGAGGATGAACAGCGCGATAATGACATATTCCCGGTTCTTCATGGCAGTGTGAGATCGTACCGTATCAGTGCAGTTTCCTGCAAGCGATTACCGCTTTATAATCCATTCTTGAAATAGATGTTATGCTTGTGATAGTATGTAGGCTAGAATTCTCCTATGCATGACTCATTGCCAAGAGAAGTGTGATTGCATATCGCGGTAAGGCTTTTTCATTCAATCCGCTACAATGGGCATAATTGCGTGCAGTCAACGTCATCCGGGATATCTCAGGGTGATCGTGCACGAAATCTTCAACGTCAAACATGGATTACACCGAATAAGCAATAAGGCCATAGTGAAATTTCAGAAAGCTCTTGGCATGATCCATATCGTGGGATTGTCAAGCGTTACGAACATTGAAGTCACGAATCGCTGTGCAGGCAATTGCCGCCTTTGCCCCGTCGGTCAGGGACGGTCGAACGGGCATAGAGGTCTGATGCCATTTGATGAGTTTAAATATGTTATCGATCAGATCAAGGGGTACGCTCGCGTTGTCAATCTGTACAATTGGGGCGATCCATTTCTGCATCCAGATATATATAAAATGATTTCATGCGTCGCCGCATGTGACATCACTTCAACCATTTCCAGTACATTTCGCGCGTGGCACAAGGAGGATGCCGAGCAGCTCGTTACGAGCGGTATCAGCAACGTGGTGATTTCATTGCACGGCTTATCGGAAAAGACATACCGCGAGTACCAGCCTCTCAATGGACGGTTTGACATGAGCTTCAGTGAAGCATTGGAAAAGATTCATGCCCTCATAGCTGCGAAGGAGAGATGGAACCTCGCGCATCCTGATATTATCATACAATTCGTGGTGACGAGAAAAAACGAACATGAAGCAAAAATGCTGCCGGAATTTGCCGAGAAAATGGGTGTGGGATATCTGCGGCTCGCCGGAGCATACTTGGAATATCCCGGGATGACGATCCGGATGTACAATGCAAATATTGTCCCGGAAGACTTTTATAGTATTTCACGATAGGGAATTCAGCGAACTCCTACCGCTTCCATCTGACGTCGATCCG
>DATKWS010000234.1:0-3943 GCA_035529435.1 Patescibacteria group bacterium | reverse complement strand
CGGCAGCTCCTCCATGACACCGGCGATGTCCCCGCCGTAGAACGAGTAGTAATCCGGTTTGCCGTCCGGCCGGTACGGGCTCCTCGTGAGCCCGCCGATATTCTCCCACTGGCCGACGAGATGGAAGTACTCGCCGTTCGTCTTGCCGCTCGAGGGGAGCTCGGTGGCTCCCTCGTAGTACGGCTCCGAGAAATCCGGGTCGTTCGACGTATCGCCATTACGGAACCGCTCGGGAAAGATCTGGTAGAAGACGCCGCCCTTGGCCCAGTCGGGTGTGAAGAAGGGTCGTATCACCTCGATCGAATATTCGAACATATCGTCCGGTGCGGGCTCCTCCGTTCCTATGCCGCCGGGCATGGCGTAGAACGCAGCGCCCCCGTCGGTGTACCGGAAGGTGAACCGTATCGCCTCGGTGGACGGCGTCTCGAGCACGGCCGCATAGTACTGGAAAACGGCGTCCTGCTCGGTGGGCTTCATCTGCATGGATTGCTCCGTCCCCCCGACGACCGTGTAGAGGAGATCGACCCGCTCAACGTCGTTACGATGCGCCCGGGAGGTGAATGCGATCCGCTCCCTGCCGAGCGGATTGACCATCGAGTAATCGAGCACCAACGGTATGTCGCGGTGCATCATGATACCGTCACCCAATTCGATCTGTACGTTATCGTAGCTGTCGTCGACGATCAGTACCGAGTTCTTACCGCCGAATCCGTCATCGGCGAATTCCGGTGCGCTCTCGTCCGTGATCCAGCTTCCGTCGGCGACGAACTTGTACTGGTACCGCCCCGTGGGAAGAAGGAGCATCGCCTCGTAGACGCCGTCACCGTCATCGTCGGTCATGCGCGTCTTGGAATCGTTCCAGTCGTTGAATGTGCCGGCGAGAAATACGTTCTGCACCCCGCTGATGACCGGTTGAAACCGGAAGGTGACCTGCTTGAGGAGCTTCTCTCCGCCGGGATCGCTCCCGACACGGGTGCCCTCGACGGCGATGTCCTCCGGCATCTTTTCCACCATGCCGATGATGAGCCCCTCCGTACCCGCGCCGGCCGGTACGTCCAGCACCGAGTTCTTGCCGCCGAAACCGTCATCGGAAAACTCCGCGGCCGATTCATCGGTCAGCCACTGCCCGTCGCGGACGAATTTGTACTCGTAGCGGCCGGGGGCGAGCTCCATCGTGATCGTGTAAATGCCGTCACCGTCGTCGTCCGTCATGAGGTCCTTCGTCTGGTCCCAATTGTTGAAGGAACCCGCCAGGTAGACGGTCGCGGGCCCGCCCGCCTCGAAGAGGAAGGTAACCTTCGCAAGACCTGCCGGTGCGGCCTTTTTTGCCGCTGTTTTCTCTGTCTCCTTCCCGGTGCCGACGGTCATGGCGGTAACGCCGTCCGGAACGTCGAGCACCGAGTTCTTTCCGCCGTAACTGTCGTCCGCGTAGGAGGCCGCGTACGGATCCTCCTTCCATGTACCATCGACGACGAACTTGTACTGGTAATTGCCCGCTGCGAGGAGCAGCGCGAGCTCGTAGACACCGTCGCCGTCATCATCCGACATGCGATCGGCGCCGGGATCCCAGTTGTTGAACGAGCCGGTAAGGTAAACCTCCCCCGCCCGCCCCTCGGGGCGGTAGGTGAAGGTCACCCGAACGGCGCTGTCCGTACCGGTCTCGACGGGCGGTGCCTGGGTGCAGGAGGCGGCCGAGAGTAGTATCGCCGCGATACAGATCAGGTACAGCGGAACAACGGTACCGGAACGCCTCGTGATCATGGTCGTACCCTCCCGTGTCATGAATCAGCTGGGGGCGTGTGCTATTGAAAACGATTCCAAATCACTCTACTTGTACTCGAAACCCGCCGCCGAAACAAGAAAAAAAAGGCCCCTCCCGCAGATAAACCCGGGAGGGGCCCGAAGCAGCAACCGTGCTGCCTGCACAATTCTCTACTTGAGCAGAATCATCTTCCTTGCCGCCCGCTCGTTTCCGGCGTTCAGCACACCGAAGTAGACGCCGCTGGCGAGTTGTCGCCCGTCATCGCCCGTACCGTCCCAGACGGCCCGTGCCGGTCCGGCGGGAAGGACGCGGTCGAGGAGCGTCCGCACGAGCCCACCCTTGACGTTGTAGATCCGGAACGCCGCACGCCCTTCGGCCGGCATCACGAACGAGACCGTCGTCACCGGGTTGAACGGATTCGGATAGTTCTGCTCGAGCACGAGCCGTATCCCCGGTGTCTCCTCCGGCACACCCGTCGGATCGCACGAGCCGAAGTAATCGACCGCGAGTATCTGAGGATTCCCCACGGCATCGTACGTGTCGTCGATGAAGAACGACCGGTTCCCCTGCCCCTCGCACTCGTACGTCGAGTTGTGGAGATACTTGTACTCGACGAACCTGTCACTCGAGTCGGGGAAGATGACCGAGACGGTCCAGCAGAAACCGCCGTCCAACTCCTCGATGCCGCATGGCTCGACGGTCATCCGGTTGATCGACGGAACGTTCCAGTTGATCACCTCGGGCAACTGGTTGTTCGGCGTCCCGTTCACGGCGACGGTGTCGGTCTCCGGGATGCCCATCGTCTGCAGTTTGAATACAACCTCGACGGCCCGCCCGATCGTGACACACCGATCGTAGTACTGGAGCGGCATTACGAGCGGCCCCAGGGTACCGCCGATCGTATCGTACGCGGCGTCATTGAGCCAGACCTCGCGGTCATCGATGCCGATACACTCGTAGACATCGTTGAAGAGGTACTTGTAATTCACCGTCTTGTACGAGATGGCGGGAAACCGCAACGCAACGGCGTAGATGCCGTCATCGGCCGTATCGTCCGGGTAGATACCGTCGTCGGCCATCTCGTTCACCGACGGCACGTCGAAGGTGAGCGGCGCAACGCCCCCGTTGATCGTCACGACGCTGTCCGATCCCGGCGACATGAGGTTCGCATTGCACGTGAAGATCACGTCTATCGGGTGATCGGTGTAATTCTCCTCGTTCTCGTCGTTCCACCACGCCTCGAGCGTGTCCCGCGGACCGCCGTAGATGCTGACCGTATTCTGCCGGTTCGACCGCGGCTCGTACTCGGCGCACTGGTGGTTGAACTTCCACTCGAACGAGATGCTGAAAGCGCTCGAATCGGGATAATCGGGATTCCCCTGACCGTCGTCCGATCCGATGACCTTGACGAGATTCTGCTTGTAGACACCACTCCCGATGTGCGTCATGATCGCATTGTCGCACGGTAGCCACGTCAGCGGACCGAGATCCCCCTCGACCGTGAATGTGTCGATCGGGAATGAATGCTGCGTGAGATGCAGCGCCATCAGTCCCCTGAAAAGGACTCCCTTGACGTAGAAATCGCCCATGTTGGTCGAATTGTCATCGACGATCACATTGCTCGCGAGATCCTCGATATTGACCGCCTCGACCGCCCTGATCGAATCACCGGGATATATCTTCGAGTCCAGGTAAACACGAACCCGGCCGGGAAAGCCGGGATTACGCACGACGCTGTCTATTCCGGCGGTCGTGTTGATCATCGTGTAGTTGGAGACGTTCTCCGCCGTCGTCTCATCCACCGGTTCGCTGAAGAGAATTTCGAATTCGTCGATCCCCGCCTCCTCGAGACTTCCGGAGGCGCCGATATCGACGACGACCGGCGGATCGGTGTCCCCCGTCGTCTGGACGATGTACCTGTACATCGAGTCGAGCTCGACGGGTGTGCCGACATTCCACGTCGTACCGCTCGGGCGGCTCAGCTGGTCGCCGTCGTTTACGACCGCGTCCAGGGGTCCCTTCGTTCCGCCGTTCTGCGTCGATATCCACTCGATGTAGATCGTATCGCCCATCGAGATCCCGAGATCGCTGAAGTTCAATGCGAGCTCCTCGAAACCGGTGTTGTTGACCCAGCCGAGGGAGTTTGTTCCGCCGATCACGAGATCCCATGACGTCGTGCCG
>DATKWS010000233.1:0-37178 GCA_035529435.1 Patescibacteria group bacterium | reverse complement strand
CATATGAAAAAGGTCGATGTTCTCCTCAATTTCTGTAACTTCTGAAAAATTCAACAATATCTATGCTAGGAGGGATACCGCCGTTTGTCAATAGAATACGGGATGACTCCCGAAGGGAAGGCATCACCACCGAAAACGGATATGACCCGGGATGAGATAACGCGGGCATCCCCCTTTTATCGCTTGAGATAGAGCGCTGCACCCATTACCTTTCGGGTAGGAAGTGGCTCGTGAAACAATACCTGTACGTCCTCCTCGGCCTCGCCATCCTCGCATCGACCCTTCCCGCGGATTCGGCGGCCCGCACATGGTACGTGAAGCAGAACGGCACGGGGGACGTCCCCACGATACAGGCGGGGATCGATTCGGCCGGCGTCGGGGACACGGTGCTCGTCGCGCCGGGGAACTACACATGGTCGAATCAGGGAACCGGCACCGATTACGGAATGATCCCGTACTATCGAGACGTCTCGGGATTCGAGCTGAGAAGCGAGGCGGGGCCCGAGTTCACCGTACTCGATGCCGAAGGCCGGGGCAGGGTTATACTCATCGTTGCACCATCGTGGAAAATTCGGCTCCCGCTAGCGCGGTATACACCACTTCTGGGAATCTCATCTGACCGTCAGAAAGACCATCATCGGCCTCAGCCTGCACCCTCCAAAACGACTCGCCCTGCCTCCCGGTCAACAATCCCGGCGGACTCCACTGCGGGCTCATCGGCGCACACCTCGCCGCCTGCGGTAACGTCACATACAAGCTGGGGTACGATCAAGAAAAAATTGTTGCCATAGCGGATGCAATCACGAACTACCGCATTGATGAGAGGTAATGCATGATCTCGCGGCGCACCTCCTCCCTGATCTGGCTGCCGCGGGATGCGAGTGATTGCAGTGACATCTTGTCCACGTACCGGACATGGATGAATTTTCTGAGACTCGTCAGCGAAACCTTGGCGGGATTCCTCAGCAGGTTGACCGGGACTTCCTTGTTGGAGAAGCCGGTATAGAGATCACGCCTGTTCGCAATCACCGAGAGGATCCGTGATGAACGGCACCGCTGGGCTATAAGCGAGATCACCCCCTGCCTGCCCGTCGCCTTGGGATTGTCGATGAGCTCCATGAGGAAATTATCGTTATCGATGTAGGACAGAACGAGCGACCGGAAACCGAGCTTTCCGCTTTTACGGATATCGGTCCAGTCGATATCCACCGGCACCTCGTCGGCGTCGACGAACTGGGCCGCCGGAACCCGTGCGAGATCGACCTTGAGTATCTTCTCACGCTTCTCGAATCCCGGCAGATCGAGGAGATCCCCCAGCTTCTTGCCGACGGGAATGACGAACTCGAGGATACTCTCTCCCGCCGATTCCACGAAGAGGGTGATACAGCTCAGAATATCCGGTTTCCTTGTCGTGAGACGGAGGATCGGATGGGTGATCATCGAACGGACAACCGCGGTACCCGTCTTGAGATGCGGGTATGGATGGTTCTTGTCAGCCTGCCGCTCGATCATTTCGACGATACGCGCCCCGACGGCCGTCTTGCGCAATGACGCGGCGATGCCGTCCCACCGATCACCGAGCCGCCGGAGGAGAATCAACGACGGTCCGTCCACATCGTGTGCCGCCTCGTCAACGATCTGGCGCTGCCAGCTTACCTCCTCATGCAGGTTGAACAGCGTCATGACGACATTCTCGTGTATCTCGGGATCGAGCTGCGCGACGATCCGCTTCAGTCGATGATCCTTCGCTTCCAGCTCGATCTTGAACCGCTCGAAGATGGCCGTATCCCACCGCGCGTCGGCGCTCTGCACGGCCCGTTTCACGCCCTCACTCCAGCCGATCCATGGACGATCGCTCGGCGTCGTGTCGGCATTGGGAAGCGGGCGCGACATCGAGAGGAGCATCACCTTCTTCTTGAACCACTCATCGCTCTCCTTGAATCCGCCGCCACCCTGCTCCAGACGTGCGATCCGCTCCATCATGCGATTGACGTTACTGAAACCGGCAAGATCGTTCATGAGCACCCCGACGGGAGGCACGGCGAGGAGGGCGCCGTACATCAGCTTGAAGCCGGCGACATCGGCGGAGATCGCAAGGGCGGCCATGCCGATCACTTCTTTGTCCGGTTCATTGGAAGACTTGAGCAGATCGGCGAGAGCCGTGGTTCGCTCGAGTATGTTCCTGATTCCGGCGATCCTCACCAGTGCATTCTTTGTTTCACCCTGCGGAACGTATTTCACCAGTTCGCTGAGATACTCATCAAAGGGAAGTTCGGGGGGAAAGGTGAGTAGCTTCCTGCCCGCCGCCATCGTATCGTACGTAATTGAACGAAACTGCGCCATTGTGCGCCACCCTGCATGAATGGTAAAGTGCCCTGTCCCTTCCTCCCCGCATCGATCCATTCTTCGTGATGCAATTTCCCGTCCAAGAAGGGTGCAATCGCTTAAATATTCACCGGTGCGTGCGCACCGGCCGGAACACGAAACCGCTACATGCGGTACGAGACCATCATGCCCAGCCCGGTGTCGAGGGTGGTCCCGGTGAATGTGCGGACCGAAACGGTCAAATGCCCCCACCGCACGTCGATGAGAACGGTCCCCCGCCACCCGTTTCCCCTCACCGATATCCAGGGATAGGATCCCTCGAAACCCGGCTCGTACGTGTAGAGAACCGGTTCCCCCGAAACGGAGCGGTACACGCAACCGGCCACGGTGCACCGCACGTGACGCCGTAACAGCCCGAATCGCACAGATGGTGCGAGGAGGTACCCCCTGTCCCCCTCCTCCGAGATGAAGCGCGCAGAAAGCCGAACCTGCAGGGCGGCGCCCCGCCGTCCGATAAACAGGATGTGACCGCTTTCGGATTCGGACGCCTCCTGTACCGTCCCGCCGGTCGGGTACGGTATGCCATCGGTATCACGGTTAAGCCGCCACCGGTACGATACCCTCAGTGACGCCGGTCTCCATTTCGTCTCGAGCTCCATCCTGATACTCTCTCTCTCCCTGCGTTCCGCCGCATCTCCGGACACGTATCGCTCGTACGATGCGCGCACGATCGAGCGACCGTACGCCGTACCGCTCATGACGGCGGCACAACCCCGCTGCCACGAGGAGGCGCGGATCGCTCCCCCGGGAACCGAAGCGAATCCCGTTCCCGAGCCGTAGGGCACCCGGTACGCCACGAGGCCTGCATCGATCCGATCCTCCCGCAGCGAAACGCCCCACGTCGCAGCCCCCCTGCCCGGTCCCGCGGCGACAAGCTCAAGCGCGGTCTGGACCGTCGCGGCCCGCCACCGGCAATCCACCGAGCAGAGAGGCCCGCAAGCGTCGAGCTCACCGCGGCGGCAGGTGAATCCCACCTCTCCCCGCCTCACGTCCGCACGCACCCTCCCGCCCCACACGCTCCGGTCGTCGATCTCGATACTCCGCCCCGTGTAGGTCCGCGGTCGCCCGGTGAAGAGCATCCCCCGGATACAGCCGCGCCGGGCCTCGACCGCGCACCCCCGCACCGCCTCGCTGTACCACGAGGGAGCGGGAACGATCCAGCGCCTTCCACGGAAGGGGAATCCAGGGGAGAAGGGATAAAAGTATGGCGCACCGTTGAACAGGAGCCCCATGGCGAAATCGGGGACAAAATCTCCGCCGCAGAGATTCAGCGATGAAGAAAGCACCCTTCGCGAGACGTAGGGGGAGAGAGCCCCTCCCTGCACGCTGCTCCTGCTCCTCAGGCGCACTCTCCACACCTCGTTCTCCACCGAGAGATAGGTATCCGCGCGCTCCGATCCGTCCATACCGACACGGTCGAGCCCGGCCCTCGCCCGGATCCGCGTCGTGCGGCGCTGCGGCAAAACAAGGAAACGCCTGAAACGGTACAGCGTCTCCCGTTCGGCGGGAGTGAGCCGCTCGAGCAACTGCGTCACCGTGGATCGCCCGTTCCTCACGCCAATCACGCGTGCCGCGAGTCGCGGTGGAAATCCGGGGATCTCGAGAAGCATTTCGCGCGTCGCCCGCTTCAGATCCAATGGATTCTCCTCGAGCCGCTCGATGGCGTCGTATTCCTCCATGGCCGTATCCTGGTTCCGCTCCCCGTCCCCTTCGGAGAGATTCTCTCCATCGATCCCGGCCCCCGCGCACGAGAGCACAAGCAGACCGGCGACGGCGGCATTCACCATTCTCATCGCCGCCACAACCTTCCGACACCGAACGAGAGAGTCGTTCCGAGTGACTCGTGCCCGCTCCAACTCGCGCCGATGAGGCATCGCCGCGCGCGGTAGAGGATGCCGGCGGAAATCTCGTCGGTACCGGTATTGTATCCGGAAAGGAGCACGAGACCATTCCCTGCATCGAGCTCCATACCGATCACACCGGCGCGCGCACGAGCACTTCCCGGAATTGTGTTGATCACGATGTGCAGGGCACCGATCCGCATCGAGATGGCTCCGGTGACATCTCCGAGGCCCGAATCACCGGACCGGACGGTATATCCCTCGATCCCGATTCCGATGACCCGGCCGTGCATGAACGAGCACGAATAACCGCATGAGTATTCGAGCTGGTGGGGGAATCCCCGCACCGCCATCCGGTGCAGTTGGGGACGCATCGTCAGAATCCAGGATCCATCGAGAATCCTCGCGCCGAACACAAGGGAAAACGTGTCTTCCCGCAAGAGCGGATGACGGAGAAGCGACCAGTCGAACCAGAGTGCATGGCGTTCGGAGCGGTACCCCAGCGACGCGAACGAACGGTAGCAGTCTTCAATCATGTATGGCTGGGAGCACGCTGTTACGAAAGCGATGCACCGGTCGCCCGTCGTACCGCAATTGTGCCAGTACCACCCGCCCGGTTCACGTGCACCTCCCCGGGCGTCCGTCCACACCGGACCGCGCTCGAGGGCATTCAGCCGCGATGACGCCGCCGTTCCACCAACGAGGAACAGACAGATCAATACCCCCCGAATACCGCTATGCACGTACGTTCCCTTCTGCACACACCACCTCCACACCCCACGAATTCCACGAGACAGATATAGAGTCCCGTTGCGACGGGAACGTTTTGCGCGTCGCGCCCGTCCCACCTGCACGTGAACAGGCGCGCCCCTCCCTCCTCCCCGTACAGCCTGCGCCGTTCGAAACCATCCAAGTCGAATATTCTTATGGAAAAGCCCCGCTCATCCGTCAGGCACGATCCCGATATGGCCGTTGTCCCGTGGAGCGACGCGCAGAAGGGATTCGGCTCGACGCGAATCCCTTCGCTCGAGTATACACCGGTGAAATGGACGGAATTCTCCACGCCCGGTGTCGAACCACCGGGAAGGGCGCATCGGTGCCAGAGTCCGCCGGGTTCCGCGCTGCACAGGTGCTCCGAAATACGCTCGATCGATCGTCCCCTCTCCTCCCCGAGCAGATCCCGGTAACCTGCCTGTTCGACGAGTACCCCCGATCGATCGTACAGGCATACCTCGTCGGCCCACCGGTCACCGTCACGGTCATTCAGAGCCGGCCATCCTCCCTCGATACCGACAACCCGAACAGCACCTTCGGGGGCGGCACCGCGGATACGTTCGGGATACTGGGCGAGAACGAGAAATTCCCCCCGCTCGATCCAGCATTCCCCGTCCGTCACGAGCCTTGGTGGGCTTGCAGCGTCACTGAACGTCCACCCGCCGATATTGCATCGCTCATCGCCGGTGTTCAGGATCTCGACCCATTCGCTCCCGCCGATCGCCGGCCGGTACATGATCTCGTTGACAACCACCGTCCCGGGCGACGTACGCACGACGGTGCGGGACGTATCATCCAAGGGACACTGGTCTCCCTCGGCCGAGAGCACCGTCTCGACATCCATCATCGCCGCGGGGGGCGGGGAAACGACAAATAGGATAGAATCCGCCATCCCCCGTTCGATATCGAGCCGGCGCTCCAGGCGGCCTCCGTCGTAACGATCCCCGGCGACCGCGATCGTGCAGTGGAGCGCGGCCCACCCCGAGAAATTCTCGAGACCGGTGTTGCCGATCGTGACAGAGAGCCGCAAAGCCGCCCCCGTGCACGGCAGCACCCCCTCCCGCTCCACCAGAAGACGAAGATTGCGACCGTACACGTTTCGCATCCCCGGCGAGGGCGTGGATATGGCGAAATCGGCGTCATTGAACTGGGTGTCCCGTCCGTCGGGCGACCGTGCCAGGCTGAATCCGGGATTCACATCCGGGGCGGGCGCACCCTCGTAGAGAGACGGTGGGAGGGATTCCCCGTACCCGACGAGATCGAGCGGTCCTTCGTGGGAAACGAGACGGACGGCATCGGGACCGTTCTCGAGTTGGCCCGTAAGGGAGTCATCGGCGTGTGAACGCCAATTCGCACCGGCGACGAGGAGATACGCGCCGGGAGCTGCGGCCTGGCCGGGCCGCGCCTCCCAAACCGTGCGCGCCGCGCCGGTCCTGCCGTCGATACACTCGAGCCGGGTACCGGAGAGATCCGCCGTTGCGTCTCCCGCATTGTACAGCTCGATGAATTCCCACCCGTCGTCACCGCCGGGGTGGTCGTAGTAGATCTCGTTTATGACGATGCACTGGCCGCCGGGCGCCGGCGCCGGCCACGCGTACGGCACGGCAGCCGCCAGGAACGCCAAGAGGGGGATCCGGCCCGGTACGCGCATCGTTGTACGGTATGAATCGAGGGGATCGCCGGAACCTTTACACCACCACATCATCATCCACCACCCGTAATTGAACGTAACCCTACCGCACCGGCGGGATCATTGCAACAGAAAAATTACACGTTCACACGAGTCCCCAAACCTTGCGCAGCACCCATTCCACGGCGAAGGCGAGTACGATTCCCATGAACAGGGGGAGACTCTGGCGCAGCGGGTCGGCCTCTCTCCGTTCGACGCGGTCCGGTGATAGCGACAGGCGATGCGCCAGTGACTCGGGATCGCCGGTTTCGATCATGCCGCCCCCCGATACGTCCGCCACGTACCGGAGAAAATCGCTGTCCCGCGATGTCCTGAGAAACTCCACCGACATCGGCTGTACGCTCACACTCGTTTCGGCGCTGATACCGCGTCCCCCATCCCGCACCTCGGTGGCCGCGATACGGTATTGCCCCGGTTGCAGGGCCTCGAGAACGGCCCGGTAGTACCCGTCCCGGCGCGGCTCCGGTTCGAAGAGAAAGGTTCTCACGACCGTCTCCCGGCCTTCTTGTAACCGAACCACCTCACCCCGTACGCCGTCACCGGCCCGGCCTTCCCGCGCGTAGACGGTCAACCCGATCCGGTCCCCCATGCGGTAGGCCGATCTGTCCGTTATGAGATCGAGATCGGGCGCATCGAATCCCTCTGCCAGGTACTGTATCAGACCACCGATAAACGCCTGGTAGAAATCCCCTCCCCCATCGCCGGCGAGGCGCCAACGCCAGAGGGGAAAACCGAGCACGACCGCCGTGACTCCTTTACCTTTCCGCTGAACGGCGCAGAAGGGGAATGTCTCGTTTCCATCGTTCAACGCCAGCGGCATCTCGGCGCCCGCATTCACGGCACAATTCGTCAACCGGGCGGTCAGTGGGGGAAGGCGGCCAGCACCGTCATGCTCGATAAATATCGCCGCGAGCGGGTGTTCGGGGATTTCAACGGAGGGAGTGACGAAAAATTCGCCGGTCTCGACCATGACCTGGCCGCGCGGCGTCACGGGGAGCACTGTTCCAATCAGTGTCGCGGCCCCGGGTGATCGCAGCGGTGAATTCTCATCGGCGATCAGGAGGAACCCGCCCCCGCCGGCGATGTATGCTTCGAGCGCTTCGATGCGCCCTGCCGGAGCGAATTCACGCGAATCATCCGCGACAATGATCAAATCGTACCGCTCGAACTCGGCGGCACGCGAGGGTGATTTCCAGGGGCGCCGGTCCGGCAATGATATGAATCCGCGCTCCGGCAGCCACGTCACCGCTTCTATCTCGAATCGTTGTGATCGCCGGGCGATATCCATGATGAACGTTGCGTTCCAATCGGCGAACTGATCGATATAGGCAACCCGGAGCTTCTGCTTGAGAACCCGTACCGTTATCGATTCCTCGTTGTTCTCTTCCCGCCCATCCCCCGCGGGAGGGATCACACGAACCGTCAGGGTCCGGTCTCCCGCCGCTTCGGGAACAAACGTCAGGCGTGCGGTGAGTTCGGCGGATCCATCCCGAACGTACAACTCCTCGCCGTCCAGCACGGTTCCGTTCTCCTCGAGCTGCACCCGGACCGGAGCGTCGATAAAACCGGTCGACCTGACGATTCCCTCGATCCCAGCCGCCGTTCCGACGTACGCGATGCGGTCGTAACGAATCCGTTCGATCGCGACATCCGACCCTTCCAGCGTATCACCGAATCCAACGGTAAAAACAGGTGCGGCGATATTCATCGGCGTGTTCGTCATCCCACGGGAAATTCTTCCATCGGATAGGAGCACGATCCCGGCGAGATTGTGCGAACGGAAACGCATCTGCGCTTCCTCGATCGCACGCAGGATATCCGTTCCATCCCCGCTCGCGCCGGGGATGCTGTCCAGCACGACCGGACCGGGCGCGAGATCACTCGCAAAGGGAACAATCGCCAGCTCCGCATCTCCCGTTTCATCGAGAGATGTCTTGAACCGGCGGAGAAAAGCCTCCGCCTCCTCCCGTCTGCTCTTTCCCTCATGGTCCCGCACGCCCATGCTCCGAGACATATCGAACAGGGCGACGACGAGGGGGGACCGTTCCTCGCTCTTCAAGGAGACTGATACGGGATTCAGTACAAAGAGCAGCAGCAGGACGAAACCCAGCACCCGCAGTGAAACGAGCGTGATACGCCGCACCGGCGCGATCGGCGGAACGGTGCGCCGGTAGAGATACACGGCCAGGGCGATGAGAACGATACCGAGCACCGCTTTCCATACACCGAGATCGAAAACAATCGTTGAAAAGACAGGCACGACGATCCTCCACGGCTTCGATTGAATACAGTGTACCGGAGGAACGTGCCGAGTGCAAGCCGTCAACGGAGGGGGAGCGGTGCAACGCTCCGGCACGTGTCGGCTGTGTGTATGCAACGGGCGCCGTGAGGATGGTGAAACGGCGCCGGAACGTTGGGATGCCCGTTACTCCCGTTCGGAATTGTTCGCGGCCTCGGCCACATCGAATTCGGGGGACTGCGCGAAACTGCTGACCGCCTCCTCGACGGTATCGTAACTTTCCAGGATCGTCTGAAATTCCAGCAGCTCGAAAACCTCGTACACATCCCCGATCATCCTGGCGAGTTTGAGATCTCCACCATTTTCGCGGATCTCCTTGATCTCGCTGATGAAGATGCCCCAGCCCGCTGAACTGATATAGTTGACATCGCCAAGATCTATAATGATGTTATATCTTCCCTTCCTGAGGAGCCGTTTGAGGCTCTCCTCCAGCTCGACCGAGGTGGTCGTATCGACGTACCCCTTCACCGCAATAACCGACACATCCGGTCTCTCCTCGGGCCTCGAGAAAGAAATACTGATGTTGTTCATACCGATCTCGCTCCCTTTTCCTAAACAGCCTTACGAGAGCCTGCTGTTCTGCCGGCCCCCGAACACCGCTACAGCATCTTCCTTCGAGTCATACGGTTGCAACAGCGTATGGAATTCGAGAAGATCAAAAACTTCGCGGACATCCGGAGTCATCCCGGCAAGTTTGATATCACCGTTACGTTCCCTGATTCCCTTTATCTCGCCGACAAAGATGCCCCAACCCGCTGAACTGATGTAGTCGACATCCTGCAGATCGACGACCACGCGCACGCTCTTCGCCGTTACGAGGTCCTTGAACTTATCCTCCAGCTGCTGGGACGTCCCCGAATCGATCAACCCCCGTAGTTTGAGAACAATGATGTCGCCCGCGTATTCCTCTTCGATTATCAGACTATCCATAGCTGCGCAAACCCCACATTCTTACATTCACATAAAAATAAGCAACTTTTAGTCCAATAGAGCCTTGAGCAGAATAAAAATACCCTGCCTGTCGTTCTCGGCCAAACGAAGGTTCTTTTGGGCCTTCTTGTATTTACTGTTTATTTCCAATGCCTTGCGGAACGCCTGGCTCGCCCGATCCATGAGAATCTTGCATTTTGCAGTATAGAGGATCCCGAGACTGTTGTATCCATCGGCAAACGAGGGATTCTGGTCGACGACCTCCTGGACCTGATCGAGGTACCGTTCGATCGTTTCCACGTCGAGATCCTCCCCGCTGACGAGGAACATCAGGTACAATTCGAGGATAATGTCGTCGATGCCGCTCCTGTCTTCCCCGATCCGTACCCCCTCCAGGACCTCGAGCGTTTCCTCATACCGTTGCTCCCTGAACAGGTTCTTTGCCTGCTCGACGGCCTCGGTTGGAATAAAGGGATTGAGCTGGCATGCACGTTCTAAATTAATGTCGAATTTCGATTCCAGCTCCTTGGAAAGCTCATAATCCTCCTTGACCACCGTATTCAATACGTATGCCCGCGCGAGATTGAAGTACGGTTCCCCGTAGTAGATGTTCAGGCCTATCGCCCGCCTGAAGCACTCGATCGCCGCCGCGCATCGCTGCTGCCGGAGATATACGAGCCCCATGATGTTGTGCAGGTCGGGGTACTCCGGATTGATATCGATCCCCTTCTGTGTGTACTCGAAGGCCTTCTCGTAATCGCCCAGACGATAGTACGCCGCGCCCATCACGAGATACGGCTGTGAATCCTTGTTCCCCTTGATTATGGCGCTCTGCGCCTCCTGTATCGATTCGACGAAGAGGTTGCGCTTGAACAACGTCTGCGCGATCTTCAGGTGTGGCAGCGGATCGTCCGACCTGTCGACAGCATCGCGTGCATCGAGGAGGAGCTGGAACCGGTCCCTGTTTCTCTGATGGATATCCTTGGTCATTCTCCTGAGATCCTGGGGCGGTCGATCTTTATCGACCGTTTCGATCATCGTATCGAACAGGCCGCCGTTGGAGAAGAACGATGTCTGGACATGCCCCTTCTGCGGCAGGAAACTCGTCTGGAGAAAATAGCTCCTCCCGCCGTGCCGCATCTCCTCTCTCAGCTCAAAACTGTCCACTCCGTACGCCTCCTCGTGCAGTCTATCGTCTCATTTACCCGTGTAAACGGCAAGGCGGGAATCGCCCGCCCCCCCGCAGAAACGGCTCACGACTCCTCGTTGCTGTTGACCATCACTTCCTCTGTCAGGCGGTAATAGTCGAATGCGCCCCGGGAAAGCGGCGCGTGTTCGAAGATCGTCTTATTGAAACCGGGCGCCTCGCGCAGGGCCGAATTGACCCTGATGACGGTCTTGAATATCTTCTTCGCGAAATGGTCCTGCACCGACTCGAGCACCTCTTTGGAAATCTTCACCCGCCCATCGTAGAATGTCGGAAGAATCTTGTAACGATCGGCCTGCTTCTTGGTCAGCCATTCGATCTCCTTCATGACGTCCATCGTCTGGTGCGCCCCCACCTGGGATAGAAAATCCATCGATATCGGAATGATGACGGTATCACAGTAGGCCAGCACGTTGACGGTTATCAGGTTCATCGAGGGCGGGCAGTCGCATATGACATATTCACAGCCCTTGAGATACCGCAACGATTCGATCATCCTCCGTTCCCGCCGCTCCGTCTGGCCCAGTGTCAATTCCGCCTCGACGAGCCCCCGCCCTCCCGAGTCGATGACAAACAGATTTTTCCGTACCTGCAGGATCTCCACATCACCCTTGGTGAGCAGTATATCGAGGCCCTTGCGCGCCTCGACACCGAAGGTCACGGCCACGTTGCGCTGCGGATCGCAATCGACGAGGAGCACCCGTTTCCCGCTGAGCGTGAGACCGTGGGCGAGGTTGATCGCTGTTGTGGTCTTCCCGGTCCCTCCCTTCATCGTCATGATGGCATACTTTTTCATCAGCCCTGCTTCTTCTTCCGCTCCAGATCGTTGTGCTCTGAAAGTCTCCTGCCGTACTCCTCCCATCCAAGCTCGCGTATCAGCTCGTCCTTTTGCTCCGTCACGTCCTTATGTTCCCCGAAATCGAGTTGGACAACAGTTTCGTCCACTTTCGTGCGGCGCAACGGCTCTATCGGCTCCACCCCACGCCTCTCCACACGGGGTGAATCCGGTTCGGCGTCATTCCCATCATGGGTAGCGGTGTCCGATGTTACTTCCCGCTGCTCATCCGCGCCGTCCCCCGAATCATCCGGTCCATCCTCCGCGGTGGGCTTTTCGGCGGTGTGCTCCACCCCCACCCGATCCGCCACGGCGAGCCCGTCCATCGCCCGTTCAACCGACAGATAATGCGGAATCAGCGGTTCGAATCCGAGATCCCGGAATATCCTGAAAATCACCGGATCCATTCCCGCGAGCGCCAAAACCAATCCGTGCCCGTTGAGTTGCTGCATGAATTTCACGATGACGCCCCAGCCGCTGCTGCTGATGTAGACGACCTGCGAGAGATCGAGTATCAGATTGCTCCTCCCCTCCCCGGCATACCGGCCGAGCCGTTCCTCGAACGCCTCGGTCGTCGACGCGTCTATGGCGCCGCTGATCGACACTACGACGGGGCCGGAATCAACGCGATCGACGGATGATGTCTCCAGCCTGAATTCCGTCAACTCTCCCCGGGCGATCTCGCTCGTGGTCCGCGCCGCTTCGCGCGGTTCATGATCCGCTCCGGCAGCCGGCGCGCGCGGCATTGCCGGCGCCTGCAGGGCAAAATCCCCGATCGCCTCGGTCAGGATGCTGAAGGACCGCATGATCGCATCGAAGCCGAGAAGGTGGAAAATGCCGTCCACCTCCGGGTCCATGCCGAATATCTTCATATCACCGCCGAGGCCGCGGATTTCATCGATCCGCGACGCGAATACGCCCCAGCCGCTGCTGCTCACGTACTCGACCTTCGACATGTCGACGACGAGCTTCGATATTCCGCCTCCGATCAACTCTTCCAGCAACGATCGCAGCTTCACGCTGCTGACCGTATCGATGACGCCGTCGAGGTTGATGACGGTGATTTCCCCGCGCTCGCCGACCGTCCCCGCTTCGATCCTGAGCGGCGTCCACGGCGCCTGGCCCTCGTCATCGCCGGAAACGGCGATGCCGGCGAGTTCCGGTACGGTAACGAGTTCTTTGCGCTCAGTCCGCGCGGCCTCCTCGAGACGTTTCTTTCGCTCATTGAACGGCATCGCGATGAATTCGACGGCCTCTCCGACGTTCTGAAAATGCATGATGATATCGGCGAATCCGAGCAACTCGTAAATATCGTACACCTCGGGCGACATGCCAACCAGTACGACATCACCCTCGTCTTCCCTGAGTGTTTTCACGCGGCCCGTGAAAATGCCCCATCCACCGCTGCTGATGTAGGAAACATATTCGAGGTTCACGACTATCTTCCGGTATCCGTAATCGTGCACGCTCTCGAGTACTCCCTCGAGCTCGGCGGCGGAGGAGGAATCGAGATGCCCCTCGACGTCGAGAACAACGATTCCACCCTCGAGTTCACGGGAATGTATCTTCACGATACCGAGTTTCTCGGCTTCCATCTGGAATGTTCCGAATGCGGGCTCTTCACCGGCTGATTCCGCCGCGGACTCCCGAGCCGATCCGGGCACCGGTTCCGCCTCTGCCGCGAAGATCTCGGGCGGTGCCGCCTCCTCCGGCCGCACCGCCCCGGTATCCGGCGCGCTCCTCACGGGGGCCGCGCCGAACGGTGCAGCCGACATGGCCTGAAATTCCTCCTCGGTGATGAATCTGTTCCGTCGCAGGTATTCGAGCCGCTTCTCGTACGTATTGAGCCGCATCCGTTTCAGTTCATCGTATATCAGCGATGGGCCCACCTGGTCTGATTCTTCCTTGCCATCGTTGAACACCGCGGCGATCCGTTTCGCGCCGAAGCCGGGATTCTCCCTGACGATTTCGAATATCTTCTTTCTCTGCTCGATGCTCACGCGCCGTATCTCGTGCTCCTCCCGGAGCATCTTGTTCTTCAAACCGCGCTCTCCCATTTCCACGAGGCGCCTCTTGTACCGGTAATAGGTAGACGGCGACACCCTCATCTGCTTGCAGGCCTCGGCAACGGACAAACCCTCGATGTCGACGAGATCGATCAGCTTCTTGCGGATGCCGTACAGCACATCGTCCGCCATGAGTTTCTCTTTGATCGCCACGACGGTGATATCGTCGTTCTGCGGATATTCGCCGGTGAATTCCCTGATGTCCCCGTTGAGGTGATCGATGAATTCCTGCGGAGAGAGGCGCCCGAATTTCTTGATGACACTGATGAGGCGCTCCTCGCCGTACTGCTCGCGGGCATTGTTCATCGCCTCGGTCACGCCGTCGGTGTAGATGATCAGCATGTCATTCTTCTTCAGCTTGATCTTCTCGACGTCGATCGAGCGTCTGAAGAGGCTGCTGTCGGGAAGGCTGATGCCGACCGGGAATCCACGCGGATTGAGAAAAAACGTTTCATCGGTCTCGGCCCGGTAGAGGATCATCGGATTGTGCCCCGCGCTGGCGTAGCTGATGATCCTGTTCTTGGAATCGAGGATGACGTAGAAGATCGTGACGAACATCCCCTTCTTCATATCCTCCGTGACGAAATCGTTCATCCGGGCCATCACATCGGCGGCGGAAAGGCTTCCCCTCGCCTCCATGCGGAGGGCCGTCCGGATGATCGTCATGATCAAGGAGCCGGGCACCCCCTTTCCCGAAACGTCGGCGACCACGACACCGAGGGTATCCTCGTCCACGTTGATGAAGTCGTAGTAGTCACCGCCGACCTCCTTGGCCGCCCGGTACAGGCTGGCGATGTCGTACCCGCTCACGTCAGGCTTTTTCTTGGGGAGCAATGTATGCTGAATCTCCTGGGCGACCTGCATTTCTTTCTGGAACCGTTCCTGTTCGACGACGCTCTTCTGCGCCTCGCGGAACTTCGAGGTGATCTCGTTGAATGCCCGGGCGATCGCGCCGATCTCCTCGGGACCGTCGATCCGTATCTCATCATCGAGCGATCCCTCGCCGATCGCGCGCACGCCGTCCGTGAGCGCCTGAATCGGTTTGGTCAGTACGGATATGAGCAGATAGATCAATGACACACCGACGATGAAAATGCCGATGAGGATGATCGTCGTCTTGAGACGCGGATCACTGATACCACTCTCGACCATCCGCTGGGAAATCCCGATCACCACGCGCCCGAGCGTCACGGCATGGCCACTGTCCTCGGTCGAGAGGAGAACCGGCAGGTGGAACTCCTTTATCACCCCTTGATCCGTGCCCGTCACCGTTCTCCATTCACCGGAGGACAGCATCTGCTCGACACCGGAAGGAACGTTGTACCGTTCCTGGAATTCCTCGACGTCACTCGAGGCGACGACCTGTCCCTGATTGTTCACGATGCGCGCATAGAGCACCTCGGGCATCTTCTCGAGCCGCTCCGCGATGAAATCGGTCATCTTGCGGTACGCGGGATCGTAGAGATCGTCGATTACGAGCGCATCCTCGCTCTTCGCCTCGAGCGCCCGGGCGAAATTACTCATGCCGAGCCACGTCTGCTGCCGCTGTATGTTGATCTCCTGGGTCTGGTTGATATACTGTACGACCCACAGGAAGGTGACCAGCCCGAGCAGGCCCAACGCGGCCCGAAGCCCGAACTTGAACCGCAGCGTCGAGGTCCACCGTTTCCTGAGCGGGATGAACCCCGTGCGCCCCGGGGCCGCGGCCGCCGCCTGAACGGACTTGGCCATGTAGAGCCTGTTCCCCGCTTCCGAAGCGTGGTAATCGAGATCGTCCATGAGCCGGTTCATGAGAAATATCCCGAGCCCGCCCTTTTTCCCGATCTCGACATACCGCTCGAGGTCCGGATCCTCGACCCCGCCCCAGTCGAAGGGGATTCCGCGATCGAAAACGTTGATTTCGACCTTCCCCGGTTCGGCCTGGACATCGATCCGAATATCGCCGCCGACGCCGCTGTAGGCATGCTTGATGATGTTGGTGCACGCCTCGTCCATGGCGAGCTTCGTGTTGTTGGTCTCGCGCTTCGAGAAACCCGCACGGAGACAGATATCGGCGATGAAATCCCGCACCTCGCTGAGGTTGTTCTCGTCCGCGGGAATCTCCAGATGGAAGGTTTCCTGATCCCTCAACAGCTCGCGCTTCACCTATTCGCCTTCCGATGAACCGATTCTCTGGAGGCGTGCTTCGGCCTCCCCGATATTCTTCTTGACGCTCTCGTTGTCGGGATCGATCTCGAGCACCTTTTGCCACTCTTTGATGGCGGCCGAGTAGTTGTTCTGGGTAAAGAACTTCATGCCCTGAATGTAGAGCCGTCGTATCTCTTCCTTTTCCGTATCGGTGAGGGGAGTCATCCGCCTCGTCGCCCGCCGCTGAAGGTCGCGCGCCTCATCGTGACCGGGTTCATGCTCGAGCAGCCGGTTGCACAGGTCGACCGTCTCCGCGTAACGTCCTTCGCTGAAGGCTGTCAGCGCACTCTCGAACAGCTCGATCGTCTCGAGGCGATCACGGGCGTTCCGGTAATCACGGCTCAGCTCTTCCATATGCTTCTCGATCCGGTCTATCGCGGCGCGGGCTTCGGCCGATTCCGGCTCGATGACACGCACCATGTTCCATTCGGCAATCGCCGCGGCCGGCTGTCCACTCCGCTCGAGCGATTGCGCCCGGGCACGGTGCTCACGCACCTGCTCGGCAAGCTTGTTCCCGGTCCGCTCGAGGTATTCCCGCGCCCGCTCGCTCTCCGGATCGAGCTCGAGCACGTTGAGCCACTCGGCCCGCGCGAGGACGTACTCGCTCTTGCTGTAGTACTCGAGCCCGAGGTTGAAATGCTGGTCGATGAGGAGCGCCTTCTCGGCCGACCGCGTACGCTCGCGCTCCATCTCCAGGATCTCGTTCCTCAGGACGTCGAGCGTGTCGGCTGCGGCGGTATTCGCCGGATCGTAGTCGAGGGCTATTTTCAGCTCGTCGAGCGCCTGTTCGAGCTCTCCCGCGGCACGATGCGCCTCGGCCGCCCGCAGATGCGTTGCAACACGATTCGAGAATATCTCCTGGATGCGCTGCTCCTCCTCGATTGAACGACGCTCCTCGCGGATACGGATCTTCTCGGTGATGCTCGGGCCGAATCGTGCCGAGAGGGATACCGGGTGTGAGCTCCCCGCCTCATCCCGGCTGAAGAACCCGTAATCGACCGTGTATCCGCGCCACGAGACGCCGAGGCCCGCCGTAATCTTATCAGAATCGAAGCCGACACGGATCGATACGATCTGCTTGTAGGAGTATTCCGCCCCGACGCGGATATCGTTATCGGCCCGTTCCGGCATGTCGTACTGCACGCCGATACCGAGCGCCGAACCGTTCGTGAACAGGTACCGGTACCCGGCGCCGAACATCAGCGTCCGGTCGACCTTCTCACTCTCCGAGACGAGCTTTGTCTCGGCACCGACGATATCCTGCAGGTTGCAACCGATGACCAGTCCCTCGAGGACGGGCGGCGTGTAAATAATGCCGACGTCGAACCCCGTGCCGGTGTCCGAGAAATCACCGACCCGCTGGTTCAGGAGCTTGGCTGACGCGCCGAAGGTGTACCGTCCGAAGAACCGCCACGGCAGATTGAATCCGTAGGCGAGCATCGCCTGGCTCTCCCGGTACGATATCTCCCCCGTCTCCCTGCTGAACTCGTCGAATCCGCGTATACTTCCCGTCCCCGCCGTCATGAATCCCAGGCCGATCGATCCGACCGAAAGTGTCGGATAGACGAGTCCGACAAAATCATATGTCGCGTCGCTGAATCCTGAAAATAACTGAATATGGTTGACCATGACCCGGGGATACAGATTGAACCGGAGCCCTGCCGGATTGTAGTAGAGGGCGGAGGGATCATCACAGAGGGTTGAGAAGGCCCCACCCATGGCGATCGCCCGGGACCCCGCGCCGAGGCTGAATATCGGCCGCGTTCCCCCCGTCGCGTCCTGCGCCGATAATGCGGATGGAGCCGCAACGAGAAGAACCGATACGACGATGCATATGCCGAGACGCTTCATCATGCTCCTATTTCGCCACGGCGATCTTGAAGGTCGCCGATTTCGAGCCGGCCTGTATGCGGCAGATATAGACGCCGTTGCGGACCACTTCGCCGTTGCCGTTGCGGCCGTCCCATTCGACATCGCACGCCGTGCCCCCCTCAGCACCCGCGCCGCCCGGCTCGCCGGCCGCGATATCCTTCGACCAGACATGCACCCCCATCAGGTCGTAGATATCGATCCGCACGTTCGTATCCTGGGTGAGGAAGTAGCTGATCCTCGTCGATTCGCTCCCCGCCCTGAACGGATTCGGATAGTTATGCGCGTACTCCTCGAAATCGCCGCTCATAACCGACAGCGGCCCGCTCATAAAATCTTCGCCCTGCTCCCACGACACGCCGGCGCCCGTTCCCGGATCGTCCATGATCGAGAAGACGACGTGACCGTTCTCCGCGATGTTGATGCGCATCTCGCCGGCGGGAGCGCCGGTGGCAATGTCGACCCGGACATGCACGGTCCTGGTTTCGCCGCTCAGGAGCGTGTACCGCCGGTCGGCGGGAATGACGATCGGAACGGGATTCCCGGTACCGGCCGCCGCGGCGTAGATCTCTCCATCGGCATCGAGGATCACCGACTCCACGCGTTTCGACGGCGGATCCAGATGCCCGCCGCGGTCGTTGACGACCCCCACGTACAGCGTATCGAGCCCGACCGCGTAGGCCGAGTTGTTTTTCCAGTGGATCTTCAGCACCGCAACGCCCCGCGCGCCCTGCGGCGCCACGTACGGCGGTATCGTGTCCTCCGCCGATACGTTGCGCATCGATATCTCGCCCGACTGCGTGATCACGCCGATCGTGATTTCCTCCGTCTCGATGACCGCCGTCGTGTCGGTGTTCTCGTCCCGCGCGTACGGCTCGACGAACCGGACATGGATATACTTCAGGCTGCTGGGCGCGTCCGGGGCGCGGAGTCTCCAGCGTACCGGCGCATCCGGCTGGAACGGCTTCCGATCATCGGTCTCGCCTCCATCGAGGGAGTATCCTTCGGGATAGACGATCTCGAGAAGCGCGCCGTCCGTATCGACGCCCGCCACGCCGAGATTCGTCACCACGGCCTCGACGGTGAAGGCGAGGCCGACGGAGAGTTCGCCCCCCACCGCATCGGGCGGCTCGGTGATCGACGCGGCGAGGTCGAGCCGCGCCTTTGCGACAACGTCGACGGAGAGTTGGTCACCGCACGGATCGACGATCGCCTCTCCGGTATTCCGGTCCGTGCCGGCCGTGGTGATCTCCAGCACTTGATCGGCGGCGGCGTCCACCGGCGCCGTGACGGTCCATTCCGCCGTCTTGACCGATCCGTCGCCCGTCCCGATAGTCCGCGTTGCCCCTCCCTCTATCTCGAATTCGGGCGGAACGGTAAGCTCCACCGATACATCCCCCGCATTGACCGAGGGAGTGAGAGAGGCCCGCACGTCTAACTCCTGATCGGTCGAAAGGGTGTTATCCTTCGCGCCGCCCGGGGCGTATATCTCGAGCGCGCATCCCTCGATCCGGGCCCGCGCCTCCGTCGATACCGCGATTCCCACGCTCCGGCCGCCCACGGTCACCGCCGCCGAATCGGCGATATTCACATCGAATGGCAGCGTATCGATGGAGATGGTGATCATCCCGGACGGTGAGGGGTCATCCGGGGCCTTGACGGTCCAGGAGACTTCCTGTCCCGGCGCGAAGGAGCGCACGAGCTTCTGCGCCGGTTCGGGCGGATCGAGCAAGTACCCGCCGGGGAGGGAGATCTTCAGCGTGCCCGTTTCATCGATACCGGCCTGCCCCGCGTTCGACACCGCCGCCGTGATGGTGAAGATCTGATCGGTCGAGAGGGTGCCGTCGACGGCCCCCTGCGGCGCGGTGATCCCCGCGCCGCACGAGAGGAGCGCCTGCGTCTGTATGACGAGGTTCTCGGTCGGATCGGCGGCCTCTATCGGATCGACCTCCTCTTTGGTGGTCACCGAGACGGCCCGCGTGATCGATGCGGTCAGCACCTCGGTCCCCGGCGCGGAAGATGCGGTTATAATGAACTTGAAGTTTCCTTCTGAACCAACTGCTATTTCTGCACTTGCGGAATCCAGCATCGTTGCCGAGGCGCCGTCCGACACGAGCTGAACCGCCACCTGCTCGAGGTCGTCGCCGCCGGTGTTACGCACCGTGACGTACACCGGGAATTGCTGGCCGGTATTGACCGTCGCGGTATTCCCCGCCGTGTTGGGAGCGCGGCTCTCGGTCGAGACGATCCTGACGCCTGACGGTTCGGTCACGAGGATCGTCGTGTCCCCTTCAGCGCTCTCCTGCTCGATGTACGGCTCGTTATCGTCGGTCCAGCCGTATCTCGCCCGTATCGTCACCGTTCCCGTGCTGTCGCCCGTACGCTCTACCGTGTAGATCAGCGAATCGCCCTCCCCGCCGGCGAGCGTGCGACCCGGTCTTCCCGAGGCAAAACCGGCCGGCGCCACCGTTATGTACCCGCCGAGCGGCGCGCCGGTATCGCTGTAAAATCTGATGTCGTCCGCATCGGGCGGCGCGGCCAGCGTGACCGGCGCCCCGCCGTCATTGCGCAGATTCACCATAATCGTCCAGTACGGCACGGTCTGGCCGGCGTTCGCCTCGGCGCGCGACGGCACGACCGCCGCGATCACACACTCGCCGGGATGCTGTATCGTGACCTCCTCGTCGCCGTCATAGGGCATCTCGTAGCCGACGATATCGGTCTGGCCGGAGTTGACGTCAACCGCGGTGGTGCGGATCAGCCCGGTGAAGGTTTCAATCCCGTCGTTTGCCCCCGCGACGGCGAAGAAGGTATCGCTCGCTGTCTTCATGCCGCCGATGCGCTGGATCGTCACCACGGGATTCTCGATCGCGGCGAGGCCGGTGCCGGACAGCTCGACCTCGACATCCCGCACCGCCGCCTCCCCCGTGTTCGCGATCGAGACGGCCAGGGGGAACCGCTGGTGTGTGTTGACGAACGATCCGCGCGGCGCCTCGCCGGTGAGCGAGGCGATGCGGAGCTCGGGAGGCCGCTGTATGCGGATCGCTCCCTGCGCCGCGGGCACCCCCCCGGTGTTGTATTCGAGAAGCGTTCCCGGCCGGTTATTCTCCGTCATGCCGATACGCGCCTTGATGGCGATATCCCCCCCGCCGGGAATCTCCGGAGTCGGGGTCACGGCGAAGACGAGGTGCTTGGTCTCGCCCTCGAGAAGGGTCGTGTTTCCTCCCTTCCCGGCCTCATTGAATACCTGCGGCGGGGCCGGCACCGGTAGCGGGACGTCCCAGTAGATATACGTCTCGTCCGGCAACAGCGTCAGCGCCGCCTCTCCCGCGTTCGTTACGGTCAGGGTGGCGTACCACTCCGTGTCCTGTCCCGATGTGACGGTGTCCGGCTCGATGACGGTCTGAGTGATAGACGGCTCGCCCGGCTCCTGGATCGAGAGGTACGCGCCGCCGCCGTTTGCCTTGGTGTCGTAGGAGAGCTCCTGTCCCGAGTTGATGTCCCGTGCCGTCACGAGCGCATCGATGCGGGCCCTTCCCGATATTGCATCGGTCGCGTTGATCGTGAATACCAGCGTATCGGTCTGGCCGCCGGCCAGCGTATCAGTCAGAGAATGCTTGAGATAATCAGGATAATCGATTGAGTAATTTTCAGTTACATCGCCCACGCCATAAACGTCGATGGTGATGCGCGTTTTTGCAGGATCGAGGTCGAGATCGAGCGAGGCCTCGCCGTTGTTCTTGAGGGCGACGATCACATCCCACGGCGGCTGCAACGAGCGTGTGACGCTCGCCGGTGTGCCGATCTCGATGAGGCTGAGCTGCGGCGCCTCCTCGATGGTGATGGAATCCGGGCTCGATGAGAGATCGGCGGTGAAATCGTTTCCGTTCTCCGTGCCGGCGAGGTGGATATCCACCGCGTAGCTCCCCGTATCGGGCAGGACGGTGGTCTGCTCGAACTCCAGCTCGACCTCCGAGCCGCCGTTCAGCACCCGGACGGGGAGGTCTGACAGGTACGCCTCGAACCTGCCCCCGCCCCCATCGCCGAATGCGACACTCGTGCGGTCCGGATCGAGCACGAGCGCCGCGTGCGCCGGATCATCGCTGGCGATCGTGAGCTTCATCGATATATCCTGGCCGGTGCTCGCTCTGACGGGGTCGAGTTTTTCGATTACGTACCGCGGCTCGGGGCGGCTCTGGAAGAGCACGGAATCGCCGGCCGTTCGCTCCGCGTAGACGTGCCGCCCGCTGTTGATCTCGATCCCGAGCAGACCTCCCGTGATGAGCCGGTTGCCCGGGTCGATCGTGCCCGTCGTCGCGACGGTGAAGGTCAACATCTCCGAATCGCCTCTCCCGATCTCGACGATACCCGCCGGTTTCGCGATGACGAAATCCCCCCCACCCCCGGGAATCATGATAAAAGTGGAATCGGTATCGCCTCCCGGCACCGTTACGGCGGACCCGCCGGTATTCTCCACCACCATGTCGATCGACCAGGTGTTCCCCTGTTGAATCGTGACCCTCTCCTGCGATGGTATGAGATCGACAACGGCAAGGTTCGCCTGAGACTGTATCTCGACCGTCGCCACGCCACCCGACCCTGCAGACACGGTACGTCCGCTGTTGATCTCGACACCGGCAATCCCGGCGCCGACGGCGCACATCCCCGCTGTGTCACCGGTCTGATCGATCACATAATGCAGCGTATCGATCGCGCCGCCGGCGAGGACATTGGTGCCGGATTGCTTGAGGCTGGCTGGGTATGTTATTGTATATTCATCTGTTACATCGTTACCCCCCACCTCGAACGATATGTCCGTTTTGTCCGGATCGAGGTAGAGCGCGATATCCGAGCCACCGTTGTTACGGATCGCGACATTGACCGTCCAGTCGCTCTCCTGTCCGGCGCTCGCCTGTGCGACGGAAGCAATGACCCTCGCCACGACGGGCACGGCGGGAAACTGGACGATCAACACACCGTTCTGCCCGAGGTCCGTTTTGGCGGAGACGGTTGCCTGGGTGCTCTGATCGACTCCCTGTATTTCCGCCTCGATGAATACGGTTCCGGTGGACATCGAGTTGAGCGGATCGGGATCGTCGCGGAGAACGACGAACAGGGTATCCGACTCGCCTCCCGGCAGGGTCCCGGACCCGAGAATATAATCTTCGAGCGTCCACCGGTACTGGGAGGTGACATTGCTCGTTCCCAAAAAGAGCCGCATCGCGAGCGCGTCGATCCGCACCGTCGCATCGCCGTTGTTGGTAACGGCGATGAAACATGCCAGGGGCCGCGACTGGTCGGCCGTCATGCGGTTGTACGGTTCGCGTGTGGCGCTATCGGCGAGAACGATGCTGTTGATCTCCAGATCGGAAGGCTCCAGCACGGTTATCGCATCGTCGACATCCGGCGCCGTCTCGTAACGAATCCGGTTCGCCGTACCGATGACCTTCAGCTCCGGTACATACGACCCTGTCGGCATGGTGGGGATCTGTACCGATTCGAACGAGAGTGTCGTCGAGCCTTCCGGAGCGATCGTTATTCCCTGATCCGGATCCAGCAGAGCCCGGTATTCGTACGGCGGCGTTCCGAAGATCAACCAGGTGGAATCAGGATTGCATATGAGCGCCGCCTGACCGGTGTTATCAAGATCGAGGCTGAACCCCACCGAATTGCCCTTGCTCACCTGTATCGGCACGAGCGTCCCGCTCTCGTACGCGATATCGGGGGGCGTATGCACGAGCACGGGATCCGACACCATAACGGTATCACCGAACAAAGCGCCGTTCTCCGTTCCCCGGAGAACCACACGCACACCGTGAGGACCCGGGTCGATAGAAGACTGAACCGTTTCGACCGGAAAGGAGAGCGTCGTCTCAGTACCGTCACCGGTCAGTGCCCGCGATACGCCGAGAGCGACGGTGAAGGTGTCCGTCCCATCGTCGAACGCCAGCTCCGTCCCGCTGGCCTCCAGTATCACGGCCGCCTCGCCGTCATTGCGGAGGCGGACCGCGAAAGCATACACCTCGCCCTGCGTTACGACGGCGGGATCGAGGGTTCCGGCGACATATGCGATCGAGGCCCGCGACTGGACACGAATCGTGTCGTTCTCCGCCGGGCCCGAAAAATCGCTCACCGTCGATCCGGCCGCATCGGCAAAGGCCTCCGCGCTCACGACCGTCTCTCCGATACCGGAACCCGGATCGATCCGCACGGTCCCGGTGTAGGCCTGTTGCAGGCCGGGGGTCAGCGTATGGGGCAGTGCTGGGTTCCAGCTCGTGGGGGCCGTGAAATCGATACCGCCGGACAGATTTATTACGATGTCGTTCATGGTGACGGGGATCCCGCCGCTGTTACGCACCTTGACCTCGACCTCGAACGCGTCGCCCCTGCTCACGATCTTGCTCCGCGCGGTGATGTCGGTGATCTCGATCAGCGAGACGGTGATGGCGTTGGCCGACGTGTTGAACGAGGTGCCGTACGATGCGCCGTACCCGTCCGTGCCGGAAAGCGAAATGAGCGGCGTATAGTTCCCCCCCGCAATGCCCGCCGGCACCGCGGCCGGTGAGAATACGAGCGTGTCGGTTGCGCCACCCGGTATGAAGACATAGCCTCCGAGCTGCGCGCTGTACCGGTTGGGGCTGTCGCCGAACGAGATCGTGCACTGTGAACCGTCGAGCGTCACGCCGGTCGGGCTGCCGTTCTGCACCCGGCACTCAAACCGCACCACGCTTCCCGGCACGACGACGGCCGGTGAGATGTATCCGCCGTACGAAAGGGCTGGCCGCGGCTCGAAGATGACGGCCGTATCGCCGCTCGCCGAGCCCTCGACGCTCTCGAAATGCACCGTCGCCGTGCCGACCGATCCCGAGACGACGAAGGCCCGCACGGCGCCGGATATATCCGTCGCACGCTCGACGGTACCGGGAGTACTCGGATCGGCATCCTCGCTCGTCACCCTGCCGATCGAGGTGGTGACGGTGATGAGATTGCCCGGCTCGACGACGTTTCCGAAGGTGTCACGTACCGGCGTGGTGGTGATGAGACTCCTGTCGATGTTGTTGGCCGTGACCGTATCCGGAACGACGGACAGAAAATGGATCTCACCCGCCGGCGAAGCCGGCCGGATCGCGATTACCCCACTCTGGCCGCTCCCCCCGCCTCCCTGCGTCACGGCGGTTATACGGAGATCATCGACCGCCGTAGACTCCGCCGCATTGACCGATACACTCCCTCCCTGCAGGACGACGGGATTCTGTGAGAACCAGGTGGTGCCGGTAGTGCTCCCCAGCTCCACGATCGTCGAGAAATCATCGAACTTCTGATTGCCGTTCTCGTCGAGCCCGACGATCCCGACGGCGAACTGTTCGCCCGCCCGGTACTCGAAACCGTCCGGTGTCACGGAGTAGCTGAATATATCCCCCGCGACGGTCTGCACGTTGAAGGTATCCGCATCGCCGACCTGGATCGAGGCGATGACCGTATTCGTACCTACGTTGATATCAGTGGTCAGGATGCAGGCCGCCGCACCGTCCGGTCCGGTTAAAACGTAACCGTCATCCGGACTGCTCCCGGACGTGTCGGTAAGTGCGGGCGAACCGCCGAGATCGCTGTCGATCCTGAAAAGAATCCCCTCCCCGCCGACATCATTGCCGTAGCGGTCCTCCACCGCCGCGACGAGCTCGACGGCGCCGCCGGCCACGGCCGTACCGTCGCCACTCACCTTGAGCAGCCGGTCGGCCGCCGCATTGTCGATCGTGACGCCGGTCCACGCCGGCAATGAAAGGGTATCGGCCGGCGGATCGGCCCTCCTTATGGCGATACGGTTTGTACCCTTGACCGTATCGACCGCCGTGAATGAAGAGGTGCCATGATCGAGCGTCACGACGGGTGGATCGAACGCCATCGAACCCCCCTCGTCGACCGGCTCGAGCTCCGTGCTGCTGTCGGTCGTTATCAGATTGCCGTAGACGTCGTACGCATTGATCTCACCGGTGAATTCCTGCCCCGCCGTGTAGTCCGTGCCGGCGGGGAGGGTCAGTGTCACGTGGTCGATTTCGGAGCGCGGCACCGTCGTTACGGAGAAGAGCTGTGTTTCGAGGCTTTCCGGAATACCGTTGAGTATGATCGCCCTGACCGTGTTGAGCCCGGCGGTCGTCCCCGTTGTGTACAGGAGTTCCGCAACACCGGAGCCGTTGGTATAGAGGGTGTCGACCTCGGGGCTTCCATCCCCCGCCTGGCGAAGGAATATGACGCGCTCACCGCTCACCGGGTTCTCGAACCGGTCGAGCACCTGCGCCCGGAGCAGCCGCGTATCTCCCGCTTCGACTCCCGTGGTATCCGGTGTGTGCTTCTCGAGCCGGTACGCCACGTCGCTCACCACGGTGATCGTTTCGCTGCACTGCACGATCGAAGCCACCGTATCGGACACCTCGATCCGGATCTGCTCCGCCTTGTCGTACCGCGCCGCGTCGTTGGCGTAGAAACCGGCGGTGAGGAATCCCGTGGAGACCGAAAAGTTACCCCCGGCCGTGACGGTGGTGTCGACCGCCTCGACCGCTCGGAGCTTGATCGGGTTATTCGCCTCGGTGACCCTGTTGCTGAATGTATCGAGCGCCTCTGCGGAAAAGGCGAAGTTTTTATTCGCGACGACATCGCCCGGAGGGGTTGTGATCAGGTAATGATCGACGGATTCCCGGGGAAGCACCGTAACGTCGAAGGCGTCGGGACCGAGCGGCGGAGATGTGACATCGATCGTCCAGATCCCCGCGGTCTGTCCCCACCCGTATATCGTAACCGTTCCACCCACGAGATCGGTTTCGGTGATCTCATCGGAGAAATCGGGAAAGAGGCTGAATGTGAACAGACCGCCCGCCGGTGAAAGTGATATATGACTCGTATTCGATGTAATGAGATTGTCGTTGTCATCGACCGCTTTGACCTCGAATGAGAAGGTCTCGCCCGCCCGGGAGGTGCCGCCGCTCAGCACGGCGGCGCTGAGTCGCGTCGCGGTGCCGACCGTTGACGTATAGATCCCCGGGGAAATGTTTTCCGCGGGGAGGTACTGGTGCAACGCGCCCACGGTGTCCTGCCTGCCCGCCTCGCTGGGTGCGACGTACCGCACGTACACCTTCCCCTCCACATCGCTGTATCCGGCCCGGACGGTGGAGCTGACATACGTCGTGGGATGTCCGGGATCGTTGTCCAGGGTGCCGTACGGCGGAACATTCTCGATACGTACCGTCAGATACTCCCCCTGTACCTGATTCCCGTACTGGTCCCGCAGCGTCGCCGTGACGAGGCGCCAGGCGCCCACCGTGACATCGGCCACCGGCGGATCAAACACGACGGAGTCGAGTGAATCGAACTCGGCCGAAGCGGTGAATAACACCTCGCGCGTACCCCCCGTGGAGATCGCCGCGCGTACTCGATTGTTATCGACGCCGCTCTCCGTTCCCAGTATCCATTCCGGACAGACCGCCTGCCCGGACGCATCGGTTGTGGCGGTCGAATCGTTCTCCGCCGTTCCGGGATCGGTATCGACGGAGCCGCCCGGTGGGACAACGCTGAAGGTCACCGTCTCGTCTTCGACGGCATTGTGGTAGGCATCCTCGACATGCACGACGAGTTCCTCACCGACCGCATTTCCCACCGTCGCCGTCTGGCCGTCACCGCTCACGAGCGAGATGCTGTCCGCCGCGGCCGGGGATACGACGAGGGGGGTCGCCGACTGGGCGGTGACCCCGCCGTACCGGGCGCCGATGATGAGTGATTCGGCCCTGCCAGCCGTGATACTCAGAACGGCACGGCCACCGTCGAGCGTACTGAAATCGTAGAGAATCGTGTCCAGTGGAGCGGGATACAGGTCGCCCTGCGCCGTCCACGTGCTCCATGCGACGTTTCCATCGAGCACTGAAGAATTCGTATAGATCGTGATCGCATCGTCGAACGCGGTCACGCGGTTGCCGAAGGCATCGCGCAGATCGAACCCCACCGTATCGGACTCGCCCGCCGTCGCCGCGCCGTCGTGCGTGATGATGATATCGTCGATCGCACCTGCCGTGAATTCAATCGTCTCCGTATCCGCTATCAGGTCGCCGTCGACGGTTGCACCGACGGTTTTTTCCCCCGCAACCGTCGACCGGACGGAAAACGAGGCGATACCGTTTGCGCCGGTCGTCGCATCGGGGGGATCGATATCGATTCCGGTGGGGGGTGTCACCTGGAGAACGACGTCCCTTCCGCTCACGCGATTGCTGTATGTATCCAGCACGAGGACATCCACTGTTACGCTTTCCACACCGTCCGCAACGGCCGAGGCGGGGGCGGCCGTTATCTGCGACAGCGCGGGATCGGGATCACCGGGCACAAAATCGACCCAAACACCGCTCGTCTTCGTCACCCCGTCTATCACCGCCCTGATGTGCTTCTCCTCCGCCTTCGTCGACGTTACCGTGAACTCCGCAACGCCATCGGTCCCGGTCGTGATGCTGAACGGATTGTAATCGTAGCCGTCGCCCGAAATATTGAGAGTCACCACCGCACGGAAGACGGAATTGCCGAATTCGTCCCGCGCCGTCACCGTCACCGACACCGGATCGGCGCCGTCGGCCGTGGCGGCCGGCGGCGAGGCGATGATCGTGGATTGTCCCGTATCCGATTGTGCCGCCTTGAACACGATCGGAACGCTGTACGGCATCGGATCGCCGTCGATCGTGGCGGTCGCCTGCTTGATCTCGGCAGTTGTCGACCACACGAGGAACGAGGCCTCGCCGTTCTCGTCCGAATAGAGTATCGGTGGATCGGGAACGTACGTATTGTTCGATCCGGTGACATTCAGAACGACGGTGCCTCCTTCGACGAGGTTGTCGTACCGGTCGCGGACGCTCACCGTCACGGTACCCGTCTCGGCGCCGTCCGATACCGTCACCGTGTCCGGTGCGGCCGTAACCAGTGAAGCCGGTGCAAAGGAATTCCCCGCTTTGAATTCAACGTCGACGCCGTCCGTCTTGAGCACGCCGTCGATCCGGGCCTGCACGGTCTTCCAACCTGTCCGTATCGACCGGAGCTCGAAGACCGCCTTCCCGTCGATATCGGAATTCTGTGAGCCCGACGGTGATACAAAGTTGCTGTCGGGCGAACCGGAGACCACGAGCTCCACGCCGATCCCATCCACGGGATTCCCGAATGCATCGCGAACCGTCACCGTGACGGTGATGAATTCCGTGCTGTCCGCCGCTGCCTCGTACGGTTCGGCCGCCACCGTCGATGAGTCGACATTACGCCCGGCGTGATCGATCGTGATCGTCGCGAACTCGCTGCCGAGATCGGGAGCGACTCCGTCGGCATCGTCGAAGAGGAGTAGATACCCGGGAGCATCCTGCACCGTATCGTTCCGGTAATCGACCTCCGCGGCAGTACCGCCCGCGGAAATACCGATGTCCGGTATCGGTGCGCCATGGTCGCCCGTTGCATAGAACACCCCCGATGCGGCCAGAAGATCTATCGTCTGCGCCGCGGGTACCGGGCTCGCATTCCCGAATTCATCCTGCACCGTGATGGTAAAGCGCGTGTACTCACCCGCGATGTTGCTCGTATCCCACGGCGATATCGAGAACCTCGATGCCTCCGCCGGGCTGACCGTCACCGGCTGCTCGGCCGCCTCCCATTCCTGGCCGGAGCCGCTTACGGTGATCGTGTCCGTCCCCGCGTCGGTATCGCTGTAATGGAACGAAACGGTGTCCGTTCCGGCGGCCATCGTCACCGTGGATGCCGGGACGAAACTCCCGCTCGGCGAGGCCGAGAATAGAGCTATGCCCTGATCGGCTGCGGCCGCCGCGTGATTGTCGTACTGATCCAGCGCCTGCACCCGCATTACGGCGCTCAAGCCTCCCGCTTCGAATGCCCGCGGCGTTGTGACGAATACGAGCCTCTCGACGGGGGCCGCGATGACGTCCAGGGAGGGTGAACCGGTTACGAGCTCCACGGGAGCGCCCGTGTCGTCGGGATCGGACCGCACGACGAATGTCACGCCGCCCTCGGCAACGGTCTGGGCCGCCGCGTATCCGGCGGTATCGATCGAACCGTCACCGTATACGACGGTAACGGTATCGCCGCTCCACAGCGTATCGACGTCAACCGTAACGATCGAAGCGGCGATGGAAATTATCGGATTCGCGAGCGGCTGCGGGCTCGAAACCGTCACGTACCCGGCAACGGCGGGATCGCCCTTCTGGGGAAAAGACCAGCCGTCCGGAATAACGATCTCGATTACCCCGGTGAATGTATCCTCGCCGGCGACGACATATCGAATCAACCATGAGCCGGTCGACCCTGCTATGACGTCGTTGGCGGGGTCTATCGTGGCGATACCTGTCCCCGGCCCGGCACACAACGCGGCGGGTGTCAAAAACGAGACGATAACGGCCAGACAAAAAAAGGCATGAGCCGGCAGCAGCGAGTGACGCGGCCGCCCCGCCCTTTCCCGTGCATGTACATATGCGCGCACTATATTCAGCATAATCCTCAGTTATCCGCGCAAGGTGCATGCCAAGCATGACGCCGTAACCAGCGCAAATTCAGGGATTTCTACGGGATGGCGGGGGTCAGCCCCAACCTCCCGCACACCGGGCAACATTATTTTAAATAAAGCATTTATTTTCAATGCATTCCTCTCTCACGGCATATATTCCGCCGTTACGGTATCTACCGGTGGCGCGCACCGGAGCGGCATCCGAAATCGACATACAACACCCTTTTGACGCCGATCGGACCTGTTGCCGTCTGCGCCCGATAGATTATGTATTCAAAAATAGCATACTCAAGAGCAAATTGCAATAGATCGGAGAAATGCTAAGGTATTGAAATAACAGATTTTAATATGAAGATGCACGCGGCCCGATACCGGCCGGCCGGTGAACGTACATTCCCTCTCCACGGAGCGGGGCTATTCGACGGTGATAACGGAGTTCAAACCGCCAAAGCCGTCATCGACACGCTCGGGATTGCCCGGATCGGGGATCCACCTCTCGCTGTCGATGTAGAACTTGTACTCGTAGCGTCCCGGCTCCAGTGGCAACAGGATTGTCCACACCCCGTCTCCTTCACGGGCGTACAGCGGATCGGCCGCCGTCGACCAGTTGTTGAAGTCACCGACGAGATGCACACGCTCGATGTCCGGTGCGTACAGCGAGAATTGCACGCCATCTGCCGTCACCTCCGGACCGGAACGTTCGTCCACATTCCGCTCCCATGCCGGAACGCCCGTACCACAACCGCTTGCCAGAAACGCAACGACGAGACAGAATACCAGTATCCGCCTTGAAAATGTATGCTCCATACTTACGGCACGATCAGCAGATTCGCCTTCCCTCCCCTTCCGTCATTGACGACCCGCGGATTACCGGGGTCGAGAGTCCAGTTTGCTTCACCCAGCAGGTACTTGTACCGGTAACGCCCGGGGGGGAGTTCGATCGTCAGTTTCCAGACTCCACGTTCATCTTTTTCCATCAGCCCGACGAGAACCTCTCCCGATTCGGCGTCACCGAGCGCCCAGTTGTTGAAATCCGCCGCCACTTGAACCGTCCGTGACGCCGGGCTCTTCAGGCGAAACGTCACCAACCCCCGCTCCAGTACGGGCGAATCCAGCTTCTCCTCGAAGTACCGGGCGCAGGACGGGGCGAGGGCACCCGCCGTACCGACGACGAACGTCAGAACCAGCGGCACATTTTTCCAGATACTCCTGATCATTGCACCGGTATGGTACCGTTCACCACGGGGCAGTCTATCAGAACCGAACAGACGCTTCAACGACAAAACTCCACTCCTCGGAGAGGGCCGACTCGGCCTGTTCCAGTGCGCGGAGCACGCCCGTTTCTTCATTCTCCCCCACCGATGCCAGGATTCCCCGGTCGATGAGGTACTCCTCTCGTCCGTAATTGTCGAACCGGTAGCGCCACCGATCGAACCGGTACGGATTCACACCGGCACCGACCGACACCCATACTGTGGGGGAGATCCGCAGTTGCAGCGCGGTGAAGAAGTCGACGAAATGCCTTTCGCCCTTCCATGCGGCGTGGCCGTACGATATGTAGCGGATGTCGAGGATGTGCGTCAACCCCGGCCGGACGGGAAGCCCCTCGCGAAACACCAGCTCCGTGACGTGGTGGTGCGGATCGTTCCCATCCATTCTCCGCATCATGTCAATCCGGAGTCCCGTTCCGTAGGGGTCACGGGCGTCGCCGCCGTCCCGCCACCCGAGATGAAGATGCAGGACATGCACGCTGTTCGATGCGAGCAGGGGCAGGCGGTCGATCTCCAATCGATCACCGTCGAGCCAGAAGTTATATCTCTGGAGCCAGAAGACGTCACCGGTATTCCCGGCGGAATACGCTTCCGCGCTCGCGCCGGCGCGGCACGTCAGCTCGTCGATCCGGACTCCCACGTCTCCCTTCAGAACGGTGCATGCTCCATCGGGCCTTCCCCCGCGCAGCGCGGATAATCCCTCGATCGTCGTACCGTGCAGGACCGCCCGTGCATCGAGCCATTCTCGGTGGAATGTGAATCCCACCAGAAACCGGCTCCCCTCCTCCCAGCGTAGATCCAGATCGAACGGCTCGAAGGCAGGCGCTCCTTCCGCCATTCTCTCGCGCGAGGCAAGAATGGATTTGCCGTGAAGATACTCGGCTTCCAGCGTGAAACCTTCCGGCCCGGAGATGACGGTCCAGACGCCCGTCATGCGTGTTTTCTCGTAGCCGCGATATACGGTGTCGTCGGAACCGGGGGGGCGCCAGGTGTCCCCCTTCGGCCGGTGATCGCGACGGTACAGATAGTACAGCTCGACACGGCCGATCCGGCGGCCGATCGCCACGCCGATCATATCGGAATCGGTCAGGTCACGTGACGCGAAGAGATCCCCGGCGGAAGGTGAAGATTCCAATCCCGTCCGATAACCGTCTATTCTGCTCGCGTAGACAACCCGGCTCTGCACGAAGCGCGCGATATCACCCTCGTACCGGAGCCCCCTGCAGAACAGCCCGAGAGGGTAATCGTAGGGTCCCACATCACCGAATGTCTCGAGGGGATCTCCGAGATCGACGAGGTCGGCGCGTGTGAACGCGGTCACGATGCCGTTGTCCAGGCGGTACCCGGCGGAACCGTTCAGGATGTACGATCTGCCCCGCGGTTCTTCGCCGTCGGTGACGGCGTACTCGAGTGCGGCCGAGAGATCCACCTCGACATGCTCGTCGATCACAAGACCGGCCGATCCCTTGAAAAACGCCACACCGCCGCCTTCGCCGGCCGTCACCACCCCCTC
The DNA here is from genome assembly GCA_035529435.1 of Patescibacteria group bacterium. Lineage (GTDB taxonomy): Bacteria > Krumholzibacteriota > Krumholzibacteriia > Krumholzibacteriales > Krumholzibacteriaceae > DATKWS01. Next base: position 3,782 of record DATKWS010000233.1, on the reverse strand, counting down.
ACCCGCGAAGGCCGCATCGACACTCTCGATCCCCCCCGCCGCTTCGAATGTCTCCTCGAAAACGATCTCGTACCGTCCGTCCCGTTCCCTGATGATAAAAAAGGAATTGCCGTCCTCGTCACGGTACTGGTTGTCCGGATCGGGCCGTGAAACGCCCTCGACGATAAAGAGGTACCGGTACCTGCCGGGAAGAAGGAAGAGCCTGAGCTCGTACCCCCCGTCCCGCTCGGCCATCCGGTCCATCGTGGGATTCCAGCCGTTGAAATCGCCGACGAGAAAAACCTTCTTGCCGCCGGGGTGCGAAAGCCTGAAGATGATTTCCTCCTCGTCGACCTCGACGGTCGTTTGCGCCGAAAGCGGTATCAGCAGTAGCAACAAGAGTACTGCAGACAGGGTACCGTATGCCGTTGCGCATCTCATATCGTACCGAACCAGACCCTCGTATAAATCGACAGCCACCGTTCGCCCGACGGCGGTGGCGGATCCAATGCACGATTCATATTGATATCCTCTTCGAACGGCCGAAAAGTACCGATGGCAGCCCGCAGGAGAAACCTTCTGCTTGGCCTGAACTCGAGCTCCGCCGTGTAGTAACTCGCCGATGAGCGGTACAGGTACAGCGTGTTTCGCAACGACCAGAACGAACTGAGATTCATCTGCCCCTCCGCGAGAAATGAAAGATCGTTGCCGCGCCCCGCATCGTCGAGCCGGACGGTGGTGAGAATTCTCGCCTGGTCGTGCTCGTCAAGAATCGACAGGAGCACGGAGGAGCGGCACCCCTCCACAAAAAGTGCGTTCCCCACCAGCGCGAAACCGCCCTGCAATGCCGCACGCGATATGCAGCGCACGAGTTCGTATCGTTCGCCTGCCGTGCCATCGTAGCGTTCGCATACCTCGACACTGACCCCCGCATTGTAGCGTACATGTCTCCACCACGAGGTGAGAGAGCTCTCGATGAGCCCACCGGTGATCTCTCCCTGGGGATCGAAGAAACCGGAGCCGTAGTAACGATATCCCGGCACGATCGAAAATGTCCCCAACCGGGCGGATCGCACTTCCAGCCCGTGCACTTCCGACGAAAAGGCTACGTTGCGCGAGAAGATACCGCTCAGGGAACGTATACGGGCCTTACGCGGATCGAGATCGAACAGCGAGGCGCTCATGAGGTCATCCCACCGCCCCCGCACGGTGCGTGCCAGTTCGGCGATGAAGCGTACGCCGTGGACGGTGAGATCGATGTCCGACCCGATCATGACGCCGTCTCCGGCCTGCAAGGACCGTATCTCGGATGCGGTGAAACCGAGGGCCGTTCCCCGTATGGGGAGCACGGAGCAGGAGAGCATCCGGAAGATATCCCCGCCTCCCGCGAGGAGGGGCAATCCGCCGTGTATCGCGAGATCCTCCGAACGGAGAATCGATTCGATGTACCGCACGTGGAAGCGACGCGCCGCATTTCCCGCGTCGAGATGCACCCCCTGCCCCCTTCCATCGAGAAATGGGGCGTCGTTCGAGACAAGCCGCAGGAGTTTGTGGTGTGTCCGGTAGGACCGTTCCCGGAGAAACAGCCTTCCGCGCACATCGCCCCCGAGGAAATCGAAATGCGCATGCCCCTGGGCGAGCGCGAACCTGTTTCGATATACATTCTCCTGCTCCCGCCGGTATCCGCTCGCTCCCTTCAGAAAGATGGCCAGAGCGGGAACGGGCCGGAGCCCCAGCATCGAGACCAGCCTGTCGTTGCGATGGGAAACGGCCTCGGGATCATTCCAGGGAAAAATCTCGTCGTCCCGCGTCAAATCGATTCGGCCCGCGTAGAGAAGTGCCCAATCGAGGGTTGACGAGTCGGGCCGCGAGGCGGCGCACGTGCCCCGCACGGCCATCGCGAGCGCCGCGAGCACCATGAGGGCGATGTAACACTTCCGGCCGAGCGCCGACCTCGACTCTCTCATGGCTTGTTCTCCCCGGCGGGGCGTCCGACGAGGACCTCGAGTGATACCCAGTACTCCGCACCGAACTGCTCGCTCGAGGAGAAGGCCGCTGCGGCCCTGAACCGATCGATCAGGAGCCGTATTCCACCGGAAGCGCTCCCCCCGGAGTATCCTCCCATCAACTCGACCGGCAGGGCCGTTCGGACGCTGAAGCCGTACTGTCTCCTGACTTCTCCGCCTATATGCTCCTGCTGGAACGATATCACCACCCTCCCCTCCCAGAAATACGACATCCCCCATCGATGCACCCGCGGCCAGTTCGATCCCACCAGATCGAAACCGCTGTCACGCACATTCGTAACGGAATACCCCAGCGATATGATCGGGAGCGGCCGCAGCATGATGCCGACATCTCCGGTTACCGCGCTTTCGGATGATCGTCCGCCACACGGGCCGCAGACCGAATCGGAGAGAATTCTACCGACACAGAGGCTCGCGCCCACGGAGAGAAAGGATCCCTGGGTTCCCTGAAGAACCGTCCGCGCAACGCCGGCCGTGAAGATGTTCTCGGTAATCCCGCCGGTGCGCCCGAGGCGATACCACCCCGCACCCGCGACGACGCCCCAGGCGGGGATCACGGCGCACCCTTTCGCGATGCTCGAAACGTCCGTTCCAGGAGGTTCGGTATAGTCACCGTAGAGTGCCGTTGTTCCGGCCGTTACGAGACCGGCGGCGTTGGTGAAGATGGTTGATGCATCGTCGCCCAACGAGACGAACGCCCGGCCCATCGCCCGAGAACGCGCCCCATCGGTGGATCCCTCGAACGAAGCCCAGAGACGTGCCGGCTGCATGACCAGCACGAATGCCACGATAATGATCGGAGTCCTCATACCGCCAGAGGGCGGTCACGCTCGCCACCCCCGAGGGTCATGCCGCCCCCGTCACCGGCCACATCTCTCGAACGTCCACCCGCCGTTTACCTCCCCGCTTATCACTCATCCTTCGCATGCTCGTCGATCCGCTTCAGTCCTTCCAGTATCAGATAATCCAGCTTGATGTCGAGCAGGATATCCTCCTTTTCGGGCTCAGCACGGTGGAAGAATACGAACTCGCCTCGATTCCAGCCGAGGGCTTCGTAGACGACCTCTTTGATTTGATCCTGTACGGCCGAGACGAACGAGTCGCGATCGATGAATCCGCGCTCTATGAGAAAGTTTCCGATCTTTCCCCGGTTCTTTTCCGCATGGTACTCCTTGAGGGCTCTTTCGAGCTGGGGATTCGAGATAAGCCCCTTCTCGACGAGAAACGCGCCGATCCTGCGTCTCCTCGTCTCAATCGTAGCGAAGATCAGTTCCCCTTCCTTGAAGTAGAACCGCGCAACGTTGCCTATCGTGATCATTTTGAGGGCGCCCGTCAATCCCGACATGTTGACGACCTGGAACACGACGGAAGGTTCGAGAACCGACAGGTCTCCGCCAAAATCCATCGATCGACTCCCTTGTCTATTCTTCGTGCGGGCACCCCGCTCCCTCACCGCCCGCCACCCGATAACCGTCTGTGAAACGATCACCCAGCAGAACGCACATCCGAGCACCGCCACGAGATACCCGTGCATCGCTCCAAATGGCAGTTTACCAGGGAAAATCGTACTAGCAAGAAGAATGACAATCCCTATCGCCTGTATGACCCCGACCGCCTTGCCGGCAGGCGTCGCGCTGAGTTTCGGCGTCATCCCGAACAGCGCGAGTACCGCCAGGCCGGCAAAGAACTGGACGTACCGGATGACGAGAACGGTGAACAGCCAGGTGGGCACGATGTCCCTGTACCAAAAAAACGCAAAAACCGCAGCCGTCGATA
>DATKWS010000232.1:0-31397 GCA_035529435.1 Patescibacteria group bacterium | reverse complement strand
GTTGAGGTACATGTTCGTCAGTACGGTGCACGGCTCCATCGGGTAGCCCGGCTCGCAGTTCGCGAACGAATACTCACCCGTATCCGGATGCGGGCATATCTGCAGCATCGTCTTGCTCGGATCGGTTACCCAGTATGCACGGTGGGCGATCCAGTGCCAGTTGTACTGGCAGGCGACGTAGCAGACACTGAGACCGATGTCCAAATCACCGAGCGCCACCGAGATCAAGGCGGTGTTCCAGGTAACCGTGCTCGGGATGACATTGGCCGGACCACAGATCATGAACTCGGCGCAGATCTGGCCGAGGGAACCGGGCAGGCACAATATCCACATATTGACCGGGTAGAAGCCGGCGCCGGTGGCACACCAGCTGCTGCGGGCTTCATCGGTGTAGAGGCCGATGTATCCGCCCTGTGCATTGGCAATACCAGCGATCAAAAGCAGCGCGATCGCGAGTAATGTAACCTTCTTCATTACAGCCCTTTCTTTCAAGTGAAATCCCATGGCTTCGAGCGCTCTATGCGCCCGACACACAACGAAAACAAACGTTATTCCTTGTTTCCGTTCATCACCTCCTTCTCGTAACGCAACATATCTCGAACGTGTTAAACCGGTTGTGATTGCATCCCCCCAACACTATCATCGCCAAAAAAAATCAACAAACCCTCGACGCTTTACTCTGTTGTCCACCCCTCAGTTTGTTGATTCAACGGGAAATTCCATGGATACTACCATGTATCCGTATATTCCCCTACTACCATGAATTGTATCATAACTACCAGCCGGAAGTAAAGTAAAACTTTCGCGTTTCGTCAATTATGGAGCATTTCTCCCATCTGTTTGACATTCGGAGAGTTACGCCGTATGATACCGCCGTGAACAGCCTCACCGCATATGCGCTCGCCCACGAGTTGAATGTCGTGTTGCCAGGTGCAACCATAGAAAACCTGACGCGTTACCCCGGTGGATTCACGCTGTCGCTCGCGCACCCCCGCATACCGTTCATCCATGTCGTCCATTACGGCCGCGAGCCAGAGTTCGTGCCGTCGCGCCGGCGCATCGTCTCCGCGGCGCACACGGCGGCTGTTGCCAGCATCCTGGAACAATGCAGAATAGGGGAGGTCATGCCCGTCGACGTGGACCGTGTCATCCTCTTCGCCGTTACGGCGGAAAGAGGGTGGACGGGGGATGAACAATCAATCCTGCGCTTCGATTTAACCCGTGTCGGCGCACCGATCTCCGTCTTCAGGGGAACGGGCGGCGTACTGTCGGAATGGTATGGCCCCGCACGCGCCGCGAGGCCGGCCACCCCAGCCGACATCCCTGCCCGCAAGCCGCTCTCGGTACTCACGCTTCCCCCGAACCCACCGGATGAGCTCATCGACGCCGCTGCCGTACAGCACTGGCCGGAGAACACGCCGGAGCACACACGCCGATGGGGGACCGTAAAACGCGCCGCCCATGCACTGATCGACGCGGTCGGCGGCCTCGACCCCGTCCTCGCGGCCGCCCTCTCGCGCACATTCTCGGGAGAGATCACGAGGGTCTGGCCTCACCTCATCGATATCGGCGCCGCTATGAGGGAGAAACGGTTTTCCTGGCACCGGTACGAATTCCCCGAAGAGGGGCCGGCCGGCCGCTGTGCCATCTACCCCGTTGCCCTGCCCGTCAGAGAGCGCTCCGTCGCGCTGGACGGCGCTCTCGAGGCGGTTACGCAGAGAATGGACGAGATCATCCTGCCCGCCTACACGCAATACATCCGTACCGTTGCGCTCTCGGCGGCGCACAAGTCGTTTAAAAAATCGGAACGCCTCGCCGCCAGGCTCGCCGGCGACCTGGGGGAGGCGAGGCGCGCCCGCGAATACCGCCAGTACGGTAATCTGCTCGTAACCAACCGGCATCTCATGAAACGCGGGATGAACGCGATCGAGGTGCGTGACTTCTCGGAGGAGCGCACCATTTCCATTCCCCTCTCGCCCCGGTTGAATCCCGACGAGAATATCAGACGCTACTTCGCCAGGGCCAAAAAGGGAGAAAAGGGCATCCTCATCATTACGGGAAGGAAGCGGGAGATCGAGCGGGAGGCCGCCGAGAAACGCACCCTTCTCGAACGAATATCGAAACTCGATGATCCTGACGATATCCTTCCGAATATCCCGCTTCGCGTCGGCCGTGCAAAGCTCAGGGACAGGGGAGCAGCGGCCTTCAAGCGCTTCGTCATCGACGCGCGCCATACGGTTCTCGTCGGCAGGAAGGACAGGGAAAACGACGAACTCACCCACCGGTTCGCCTCGCCCCGTGACCTGTGGTTCCACGCACAGGGGGTGGCGGGCTCACACGTCATCCTGCGGGGGGCGAATCCCTCGACGCCCAAGCGCATTCTCGAGCAGGCGGCTGCCATCGCGGCATACTTCAGCAAGGCCCGTCACTCGGCAACGGTCCCGGTCATCTATACCGAGAAACGGTACGTCCGCAAACCGCGGGGAAGCCCACCCGGAACGGCCGTCTGCCAGCAGGGCAAAACGCTCTACGTGAAACCGTCACTTCCAAAGGAGCAGAAAGAAAAGCCCGATACGAACTCTTAACGGGGGACGCCGGTGAAAATACTTCGCTCACCGCGGCACATTGCCACGACACCACCGGCATGCGAACGGCAACTGTAAAAGGGAGGTCCATAGGGAACCTCCCCTCTACAGTCGCCCCGATCCGGCGAGGAACGGCATCCCCACCCGATCGAGACTCATCCTCAGCCACACCTCTTCCTGTAAACGCGGGCTCGACAGGAATAGCCCGCAAGAGGCGTTCCAGAACAGAAAAAATGCGGGTCGTCCCGCATTTGAATAATCCCTTGTGAAACAAAGAATTGCCGTTTTGCTATTTTGTTTGTTTTTCCTTGTCGTCTCGATACCACCCAGAACTAGTTAAGTTTTTTAAATGGCGTAAAAAATATTAACTAGCCCACCTTCTCCGCGTAGCCCGTCTCCGTATCGAGTTCGAAGTCATTACCGTCGGCTGAATCGAGGCCGAGAGGAATCGTTGGGAACGAGCCCCACTGGATCGAAATCACCTCGTACAGTATGGGACCCGTTTTCAGTGGCACTACCGCCAGCCGATGGATTCTGTCGTCCACTTTTGAGAATATCAGTTGGTACTGCGCAGACGAGAAGATCCGATAGGCGATACCGTCGAATTTGATGATAGAGTAGCCGGCGCCAACCGTCTTATCCACCGACAGCATGCATTCCTCTGCCTCACCCAGTATCGCCGAAAGCAGGAGTATCGCGATCAGGAGTGACATTACCGTCGCGATCCTCTTCATGTAAAACCTCCTCTTTCCCGTGTGGAAGCCGTTTTATGCTCTACACGTCCGGACAGACCACCCCTTCACGGCGCCCCCGTCTCATCCGTGCACTTCATTTTGGCATATTATAGCATACATTCAACAATTTTTCCATACATATTTAAGAAGAGCATATATATACATGGTCTAAAATTGCATTTCATCGAGCCACGCACGCTTGATCCGGCACCATGCGCATCAATCCAAACAGATTATTTTTTAAAAACATGTAGCAATAAAAACGTGCTGATTCGGGCACATCGGCGCCTCGCTACGTTTTTCCGGTGAGGTCCTCGATCTCGTGGAGCAGTTCTTCGAAGAAATCCTCCCTGAGGGTGCGAATCACAACGCCCTTTCTGAAGAGGACCGCACCCCCGCGCGTACCGGCGATCCCGACATCGGCGTCGCGCGCCTCACCCGGCCCATTCACCTCGCACCCCATGACGGCGACTTTGATCGGTCCGCGCATTCCCGCGAGCTGGAGTTCGAGCTGCTCCGCGATAGCGGCCACGTCGAACCGGCATCTGCCGCACGTGGGGCACGAGATGATGCGTGGGACATCGTCCCGCAGGCCGAGCGCCGAGAGAATCGCCAGGGCCACAATCACCTCACGGACCGGGTCCCCCGACAGCGAGACCCGCACCGTGTCCCCGATCCCCTCCGCGAGCAGGACGGTCAGCGCAACCGCCGACCGGGCCGCGCCGCTGAGGGCGGGACCCGCCTCGGTGACGCCGAGGTGGAGGGGGTACTCGTTGTCCACGGCGAAGAGCCTGTTTGCCTCGACCGTTACGAGGGGATCCGACGATTTGAGGCTGAAGACGAGATCGCGAAATCCCATTTCCTCCATCATCCGCCGGTGGCGCGAGGCGCTCTCGAAGAGGGCCCGCGGCGGATCATGCCGGGCGAGATCGCGGAGATCACGTTCCAGGCTCCCCGCGTTGACGCCGACGCGTATCGGGATGCCGGCGCGTCCGGCCGCCTCGACGACCGCCCCGATCTCACGTGCGCCGCCGATATTGCCGGGATTTATCCTGAGTCCCGCGACACCCGTGCCGGCCGCCTCGACGGCCAGCTTGAAATCAAAGTGGATATCGGCGATGACGGGGATGGCGCTCGCATCGCAGATGCGGGGCAGCGCCGCGATGTCGTCACCGTCCCGCACCGAAACGCGCACGATCTCGCAGCCGACCCGTACCAGGGCATCGATCTCCCCGATCGTCTTCCCGGTTTCCGACGCCGGGCAGGTGCACATCGACTGGACGCTGACCGGGGCATCCCCACCCACGGCGACTTCGCCGTAGCGCACCTGCCTGGTGACACGGCGGCCGTGGCCGTGGAATCGGTCCGTGCCGCCGGCATTTCCGGTACCCGTGTTCACTGCGCTCCTCCCGCCGGCCGGGGTCCTGCCGTTCGGACATCTCCCGTCCTCGCGGTGAATCCTTCACTGTCGAGATATTCGAGAAGCGGCACCGCGTACTTGCGCGAGAGACCGCACATCTCCTTGAAATCTCCCACCGTGATAGTCCCGCCGCCTTCAAGGCGATCACCGACCATTCGCAGCAGCTCACCGTGCATATCACCGTGGAGATAGCCCTCCGGTGAGACCTTCACGATCGTGCGGTCCTCCTCGAGAATTCGCAGATACATCTGGAGCCGTTTCCCGTCACTGACCGTATCGCGGAGTTCCGATAGGTTGAGGAAGGCAAATCCCGCCTTCCTGATCTTCGATTCGAGGCGGGAGAGGATCTCGCGGTCGGCGCCGGACAGCTCCCGTTCACCGCCGCCCGTTCTCACCTGGCCTCCCTTGAAGAAGAGCCGTCCCTCCTTCCTGCCTTTCTCCAGCAGGAAATCGAACAGGGGATCACCGCCGAGCCCCAGCTTCTCGCGCAGCTCCTCTCGATCGATCCCCCAGCGCAGACGGTCCCGTGTGGCGAATTGTTCTACGGTCGCGATCAATGATTGCTCGATGGACGCAACCACGCCGGCGCCGATCACGCGCTCGCCCACGGTGAAGAGACGCCGTTCGGCCCCGAGCTCCGCGCACAGCGCCTCCGACTGCGCCCCCGATATACCGAACCGCCGCAACTCGCGCGTCGATATGCCGGCGGTGGTTCGTGACGCGAGTGCCACGACGACATCCCGCGGCGATCCGGAGTCCAGTGACCGAAGGTCCGCCAGCAGCCCGTCCCTGAATCGCTTCGCCTTCACGGCGGCGGGATCAAGGATACGCCCGCCGGCGATGACGCGCATCGGGGAGTAGGAGCGAAGCACGAACCGGTCTCCCCTGCGGGCCACGGTCCGTTTCTCGAGCCGCAGCTGCACGTAACTCCTGTCCCCCTCTCCGAGCTTTTCCCGGTCGAGGAGAATGACCCGCGCCATGATCTCTCCCGCCGCATGGTGGAATCGGACCCGCTGCCGGTTGATGAGCCGGGAACCCGGCAGTAAGCTCACCTCGACCGACACATTCATCATGCTGGATTGCACAAGGACACCGGGGGTGAGAACCTGGTCGCCGATCGAGACGTCGCCGACACGCACTCCGTGAAGGGCCAGCGCGGCGCGCACACCGGCTGTCGCCCTGTCGAGAACCGTGTCGAACTGCTGCACCTCGCGGACCCGCACCGCCTTGCCCGGCGGCTCGACGATGAGCTCGGTTCCCTTGTGAACCTCACCGCTCCACGTCGTTCCGGTCACGATCGTACCGATCCCGCTCCGCGTGAAAATGCGATCCACCGGCATCCGGAAGAAATCCCCCGCCTCCCGCTCCCGCATTTCCCCGATCTCGTCCCGCAGAACCCCCCGCAGTTTCTCAATACCTTCCCCCGTGACGACCGATGTGCGAACGAATGGTGCGCGTTCGAGCGGGGTCGAATCGAGAAGATCCCGCAACTCGCTCTCGACCAGCTCGATCATCTCGTCATCGACGAGATCTATCTTCGTGATTGCGACCACTCCCCGGTCCACACCGAGCAACCTGAGCACCTCGAGATGCTCGGCCGTCTGCGGCATGATTCCCTCGTCGGCCGCGACGACGAGAAGGGCGAGATCGACGCCGGTTGCACCCGATACCATGTTCTTCACGAACCGCTCGTGCCCCGGCACATCGACCACACCCGCCATGACACCATCCCCGAGATCGAGGGGAGCGAAACCCAGTACGATCGATATTCCCCGGCGTTTCTCCTCGACGAGGCGATCGGTGTCCCGTCCCGTCAATGCTTTGACGATCTCCGTCTTTCCGTGATCGACATGTCCCGCGGTTCCGATGATGCGGTTCGCCACAGCCCGCTCCCTTTGCCGTCCGGGCGGCCACCTACTCTTTGATGCGCTTGATATCGGCGCCCAGGGCGCCGAGTTTCTCCTCGAGCTGCTCGTATCCCCGGTCGATATGGTAGACGCGGAGCACCTTCGTCTCCCCTTCCGCAACGAGGCCGGCGAGAATCAGCGCGGAGCTCGCACGTATATCCGTTGCCATCACCGGCGCCCCCTCGAAGCTGTCGACGCCGTTGACGACGGCGACGTTCCCGTCGAGGTTGATCTTGGCGCCGAGCCTTTTCAGCTCGGGCACATGGGTGAACCGGTCGGGATAGACATGCTCGACGATGGTACTGAATCCTTTCGCCCTGGAAAGAACCGCCATGATCTGCGCCTGCATATCGGTGGGGAAGGCCGGATAGAAGCCGGTTTCCACATCGGTCGGGCGAATCGTCCCGGGCCCCGTGACGATCATGCAGTTGCCGGATACCTCGATAGAAGCGCCGCATTCGCGCAGTTTCTCGAGAACGGCGTGGAGGTGATCCGGGCGGCAGTTGTCGATCTGGATCCTCCCGCCGGTGAGTACCGCCGCGGCGGCGAAGGTGCCGGCCTCTATGCGATCGGGGATGACATCGTGCATGATCTCTCCGATCTCCGTCACTCCCTCGATGGTGATCTTGGATGTTCCCTCCCCGCCGATCACCGCGCCGGCCTTCTTGAGGGCGCCGGCCAGCTCCACGATCTCCGGTTCCCGCGCGGCATTATCGATAACGGTAATCCCGTCGGCCAGAACCGCCGCCATCATGATGTTGACCGTGGCGCCGACGCTCGGCACGGATAAAATCATCTCCGCGCCATGCAGCCGGTCGGCCGTGGCGTCGATGTACCCGTGGTCGATCCTGACCTTTGCGCCGAGGGCGATAATTCCCCGGATATGCAGATCGACGGGGCGGGGACCCCACGCGCAACCGCCGGGAAGGGAAACCCGTGCGGTGCCGTACCGCGTCAGCAGCGGACCCAGCGAGTAGATCGAGGCCCGCATGGTGCGTACCAGATCGTACGGGGCCTCGAACGAGGTAACCGTCGAAGCATCGATCTCGAGATGGCCGTCCCGGAGGGACGACGACACGCCGAGCACCCCGAGGAGTTTCATCATCGTCCGCGTATCCCTGAGGTCGGGAACATTCCCGAAGGAGCAGCGCCCGCCGGTAAGGAGCGATGACGCCATGAGCGGCAGCATTGCGTTCTTCGCACCACTGATCGTGACCGAACCCTCGAGGCGGCACGGCCCCCTGATAATAAAGCTATCCATTGCCCTTCTCCTCCTCGGGGCGCGGCCTGAAAGCGGTCATCACGCGCTCTTTGCCGTTGTAATCCCTGCTCATTGCAACCCGTTCGTACCCGGCGAGCCGGAGCATCTCCCCGATCGTGACGGCCTGGCCGTCCCCGATCTCCATCGCGATCAATCCTCCGTTCCGAAGGAGCGACGCCCCCGCCGAAACGAGCACCGGGTAGTACCGCATACCATCGGCGCCGCCGTCAAGGGCCGCGCGAACCTCGTACCGGGAGACCTCTTCCTGGAGCCCATCGATCACTCCCGCCGGGATGTAAGGCGGATTGACCACGAGGAGGTCGAATATCCGATCCGAATCGAATGCGTCGAATCCGTCCGCCACGCAGATACCGAGCCGATCCGAAACACCGAGCGTCCGGGCGTTGTCCCTCGCGAGGCGCGCCGCCTCCGGGGATATGTCAAACGCCACGCCGTGCCAGGATGGATGCCGCACCAGGAGCGTGGCGGCGATGACGGCGGTGCCGACTCCCATCTCGATAAAGTGAACGGGCCGTTCGCCGGGGAGCAGTTCCTCCACCCGCTCGATGAGCAGCTCGGTCTCCGGCCGCGGAATGAAAACACCCTCACGGACGGCGAATGGGAGCGCGAAGAACTCCGTCTCACCGGTTATACACTGGAGCGGGTAACGTCGCGCGCGCATCTTCAACGCTTCCCTGTATCGCTCCCGGGCGCCTTCGTCGAGGCGTTCATCGAATCTGAGGTAGAGATCGAGGCGCGTGCAGCCGAGTATCCACGCGAGGAGAAGCTCCGCATTGAGCCGGGATGATTCGATGCCATGCCCGCAGAGGTACGCGGCGGCGAGCTTCAGCGCCTCCATGATTGCCGGCGTTTCGCCGGGAGGCACCGCGTGCTTTTCAATGGAGGCCTTCCCGGCAGGCGCCGCGGGATTCCCCCCGGGGGCCGCCGTACGCCGGGCGCCGGTATGCCGTGCTCCCATCATTTCCCGCTGACCGCACCTTCCCCGTTCATCTCCCTGCCCAGCAGTTCCTCGCGATGTGCGACAGCCAGCGCCCTGGTAATCTCGCCCAGATCACCGTCGAGGACGCTGTCCAGATTGTGGATCGTCAAACCGATACGGTGATCGGTCACCCGTCCCTGCGGAAAGTTGTAGGTGCGTATCTTGGCGCTCCGGTCGCCCGACCCGATCATGCTCCGCCGCGCCGCGGCGATCTCTTCCCTCTGCTCCCGCCGCGCCTTCTCGAGAAGGCGCGAACGCAGGACCTTGAGCGCCTTTGCCTTGTTCTTGTGCTGCGATTTCTCGTCCTGGCAGGTCACGACGATGCCGGTGGGAATGTGGGTCACCCGCACCGCCGAGTCGGTCGTATTGACGCTCTGCCCGCCCGGCCCGCTCGAACGGTACACATCGACCCTGAGATCCTTCGGCGCGATCTGCACATCGACCTCCTCCGCCTCCGGAAGGACCGCCACGGAGACGGCCGACGTGTGGATGCGCCCACCGGACTCGGTGACCGGCACCCGCTGCACCCGGTGAACTCCTCGTTCGAACTTGAGCTTGCCGTACGCATCGTCGCCCTTGATGAGAAATATGATCTCCTTGTATCCACCGATCTCCGACGGATTGCTGCTCAGGATCTCCACCTTCCAGCCCTGACTCTCGGCGTACAACCGGTACATCCTGGCGAGGTCGGCCGCGAACAAGGTCGCCTCGTCACCACCGGTCCCGGCACGGATCTCGAAAACGGTGTTACGCGAATCGTCCAGATCGCGCGGCAGCAGGAGCACCTTGATCTGCTCGTCGAGCGTCTCGATCTTCCGCTTGATCTCATCCACCTCGGCCTCCGCGAGTTCGACGAGATCCGGGTCATCGGACGTGGCGATAACCTCCCTGTCCTCGTCACGCCGGCGTTCCAGCTCGAGATACCGCCTGATCGCCGATGCGGCATCCTCCAGATCGCTCCGCTCCCGCGCGAGCGTGCGGTACAGTGGTTGGTTCCGTATCACTTCCTGCTTTCCCAGCTCGTCGGTGAGTTGGTCGAACCGCTTCACGACCGTTTCGTACTTTCTGGCCTTCACGAACAACACCCTCCGTTCAATGCGCCGCATGACGAAATGCACGGAACGTGGATCCACCGCCACCGTCTTCCATGCAGTACTGTAAATTATGAGCAGCTAAGATTCCAGAAGTTTGTCTTCCAGGCTGGCGTTGAGGGCGGTGATCGCAACCTCGATCTGGTCCGGCGACGGCTCCCGCGTCGTGAGCCGCTGCAGGAGCAGTCCGGGCCAGAATACGAAGCCGAGATACCTCTGCACCGACGGCCTTGCCGAGGCCTTGAGCACCTCGTACGAGACGCCCGCGATCACCGGAATAAAGGAAAATCGTATCATCCGGTCCATTGCCCCCTCCGGACGACCGAGCATGATAAAGAGCAGCAGGCTGACGATGACCACGATGAGCAAAAAACTCGTGCTGCACCGGGGATGGAGGCGCGAATACCGCATCGCCGTCTCCGGCGACACCTCCCCCTCCGCCTCGAAGGCGTAGATCGTCTTGTGCTCGGCGCCGTGGTACTCGAATATTCTCTGCATCTCCTTCCACCGCGTGATGAGAAATATATAGAGGAAGATAAAAACGAGCCTGATCAGGCCATCGACGAGATTGAACAGAAAACCGCTCTGGAAACCGATCCACTCGGTCAGCTTGAGGGGGAGATAGAAGAACAGCCCGAAGCCGATCACCAGGGCCGCCATGACGGTGAGCGCCATTTGGATATTCGAATTGCCCTTTTTCTCCTTCCTCTCCTCCTCTGCCATCGCCTGTTCCGCGGAGAAGGAGAGCGCCCGCACGGCGACGACGAAGGTCTCGATGAGCACGATTGCACCCCTGACGACGGGGATATTCAACAGCCGGTGCCGCTTCGTCAGGCTCACAAATCGCTCCGCCTTGACGACGATCCCGCCATCGGGGGTGCGCACGGCCGTGGCGAGGCGCGTCGGCGAGCGCATCATGACGCCCTCGATAACCGCCTGCCCCCCTACATGGAGGTGCGTTCTATCCTGTTGTTCAGACATCAACCCCTCGAATCGCCATGGAGGGAGTGGAGAGTTTGATGGTGAGAATCGCTACTTTTTCTGTCCCGTCTGCTTCTTGCGATAGTCGCCGTACTTGCGCTGGAACCGTTCCACTCGGCCGGCCGTATCGATGAGCTTCTGCTTGCCGGTGAAGAAGGGGTGGCAGGACGAGCAGATCTCGACGTGGATATCCTCTTTCGTGGAATTCGTCTCGATCACTTTACCGCAGATGCAGGTAATTTTCGTCTTCCTGTATGCGGGGTGTATCTTCTTTTTCATTGTATCATCTCCAATTGCATGCGCCGTCCGTTTTCACATCTCGCTGCATCACCGGTCACTCGCCGGCATCCCGCGAACCGCCCGGCGTGTGCCAGGAGCCGTCGGCCGGTGTTCGTTTCGCGAAAGGATAAATGTAATGGTTTCACCGAAACATTTCAAATATAAATTCCGCTCCGCCCCCGTCCCGCCCGGTGAGTCACGGTCCGTCCCGCGGCCGGATGCGCCCCGGTGCGGGGGGCCACAGCCGTTATACGTTCATCGACTGGAGGAATTTCGCGTTTGTCTTCGTCTTGGCGATCTTCTCGAGCATGAATTCCATCGCCTCGACGCATGTCTTGTCACTGAGGAACTTCCTCAATATGAACACCTTGCTCAGAACCTTCTCGTCGAGGAGGAGCTCCTCCTTGCGTGTGCCGGAGCGGAAGATGTCGATAGCCGGGTACACACGCTTGTCGACGAGTCTCCGATCGAGAACGATCTCGAGATTGCCGGTGCCCTTGAACTCCTCGAAGATCACCTCGTCCATCCGGCTCCCCGTCTCGATGAGCGCCGTGGCCATGATCGTGAGGCTTCCCTGCTCCTCGGTATTACGAGCGGCCCCGAAGAACCGCTTGGGACGCTGGAGCGCGTTGGAATCGACACCGCCCGAGAGGATCTTGCCGGAATGGGGAACGACCGCGTTGTGCGCCCGCGCGAGGCGTGTGATGCTGTCGAGCAGTATCACGACGTCCTTGCCGTGCTCGACCAGCCGCTTTGCTTTCTGTATAACCATCTCGGCGACCTGTACGTGGCGGTCCGCCGGCTCGTCGAAGGTCGAGCTGATCACTTCCCCGTGCACCGAACGTTCCATATCGGTGACCTCCTCCGGACGCTCGTCGATCAGGAGAACGATCAATATAATTTCCGGATGGTTCGTCGTGATCGCGTTGGCGATCTTCTGGAGGAGAATCGTCTTGCCGGTTCTCGGCGGCGCCACGATCAAGCCTCGCTGTCCCTTCCCGATCGGTGTGAGCAGATTCATCAAACGCGCCGATAAATCTTCCGGATCGTGCTCGAGATTGATCATGTCCTGGGGATAGAGCGGTGTGAGGTTATCGAAGAGTGTTTTCTTCTTCACCTCTTCGGGATCCTCGTTGTCCACCGCTTCCACCTTGAGCAGCGCGAAGTACCGCTCCGAATCCTTGGGTGAACGCACCTGGCCCGAAACGATGTCACCGGTTTTGAGGTCGAACTTCTTGATCTGCGACGGAGAAACGTAGATGTCGTCGGGACCCGGCAGGTAATTGTAATCGGGGGATCGCAGGAATCCGTATCCTTCGGGGAGTACCTGAAGAACACCCTCGTTGAACATCAATCCGCTCTTGTTGGCCTGCGCCTCGAGGATCCTGAAGATGATCTCCTGCTTCCGGAGGCCGCTGAGGCCATTGATGCTGTAGCCCAGCGCCAGCTTGAGAAGCTCGTCGATCTTCTTTTTCTTCAGTCCGACAACGTCCAGGGTCGCCAATTCTTTTTCCACGACATCCTATCCTTTGTTAAAGTTGAATGTAGACCCGCACTTCCTTCGGAGGCGGTTCACAGCGGGCGATTCTCGCTTATATTTATTGAAAAAACTTTATCTTAGTTACGACTCTCGGGAATGATATTGTTGCGCGAGCTATCAACAATTACGCGGAGGTTGTTTCCTTTCAGTTTGGCACAGTACCTGTGACGTCCGAAGATTCACTAGGGGTTTCGAATATTACATAAACCAAAATTCTACTTGCAGGACAACGGTGAGTGACACGGGAACCGTGCTCTTGCACTATGAATGTTACGGTAATCGTCACCATCTGTCAAGTGAAATTGGCACCATTATCTCCGCCCATCATCCCAGTGGCAAGTTCCGTTCCAAGACGGTTGTCCGGATGAACCCGGCTCGTGCCGGGTTCATCCGGACCGTTATCCGTTACTGTCCCGTGAGCGCTCGATACTTCTGAAATGCCTCCTCGGCTTTGATCTTCATGTGCCGTTTGTTGTAAGCGAGGCTGAGTATCTGCCATCCGCGGGGCTCTTCGGGCGCGATCTCGGTCGTGTATCGCTGCCCCTCGGCTATCGCCTCATCGTAGAATCCCGATTGATAATAGGTCAGAAGAAGGCTGTAATTCGCCTGCCGGTCGTCGGGCCGCAGCGTACGCGCTTCCTGGTAGGCGTCGATCGCTTTCATGAACACCTCGAGCGCCCTGATGCTGTCTTCCTTCTGCACGTTCATGGCGATGTTATAATACGTCACTCCCATGTTGTAGTAGAGATCGAAGCTCTCCGACTCGGTCTGCCTGCGCCCGTTGATCGCCATCTCGAAGAACTTCGCGGCATAGTCGTACTCATCCTTGTCGAGGAATTCCAGACCAACCTCTTCGACCGTTTCGAAGTTCGTCGGATCGTCCAGCATGAGGTCCTCGAAGATCTTGACCGCCTCTTCCTTCATGCCGCGGCGGATCATGACCTGCCCCGCGAGAGCGAGTACGTTGCCGTAGTTCTCGTCATCCTTGGTGGTCTTCGCCATGAGGGTGTCTGCGGTTTCGTACGCGTTCTGGAGGTAGGTCGTATCTTCCTCCGCGAGGGTGTTGTATACCTTGGCGAGGTTCAGCCAGCCCTTGATCTGCCGGGGATCGGAAAACGTGGAGAGCTCGAATTCCTTCGCGGCACCCTCGAAATTCTCCGCCTGAAACTCGCTGACACCGTTATTGAAATGCTTCGCCCAGTTATGCTTGATGTTATTCTCCGCATCATCCACCTTGTTCGGATCAAGGCGCGATGCCATCGTGAACTCATCAAAGGCTTCCCGCATCTTCCCCGTGTAGCTGAACGAGATGCCGAGCTGGAAGTGTGCCTCGGCGTCGTTGGGATTTTTCTCCAGTGCGAGCGTGGCCATCTCGATAGCCTTCTCGTAATTCTTGTGCTGATTGTGAAGCATGGCGCTGGTCGTCTCCACGCTCTTGCACGAGTAGGTGACCAGGAGAGCCATCACCAGCACAAAAAGGACTGGCTGTATTTTCCGCATGGGAAAGATACCTCCTTCTTGCGTTACACGGTCGATTCACATAAACAACGGCCCGTAGCCTCGTTACATCCAGCGTTCTCGTGTGAACCCGGGAATTTCTCCCTGATACTGCGGACACTCTAGAGATGTTCGATCCGTGGTTAAATTTCTCAACTATAGCAAAATTAACAAGCCGGTTAGATCATGTCAAGCAATATCGCCTCGTGCCGTTCCGCGCTCGCCGCGCCGGCCGAAGGCCCCGGACCATGGCCGTACCCACCGTTCAGGCCCGGCGAAAAACGACCGGCCGGGGGTGGGCACCCGGAACGGTGCGGCCGCCGATACCGATCGGAGGTTGAACGGTGGAGCGACGGCACGGTATTATACCAACGTGAGGGGATCGACGTCCCACTGGATATCGGTGCGGGCGAGCCCCGAAACGGCTTGCCGCGCCGTCTGGATAATCTTCCTCCTCAGGCGGGCGTCCACGACGCCTCGCACGAGGACCTGCACCCGGTAGCGTCCGCGCACCCGTTCCACGAGTGCCGGTACCGGCCCGAGAATACCGACCGTATCGCTCGCGAATAGTTTCTCCAGCGTTCGATGAACCTCGTCTCCGCCCTTTATCGCGCTCGCCGCGGCGCCCGATGTGACGGTGAACAAAATGAGACGCCCCACCGGTGGGTATCCGAGCTCATTTCGCAGGCCCAGCTCCTGCGCGGCGAATCCATTGAAGTCGTACGCGAACAGGTGGCCGAACAGGTAGTGCCCCGGCATGTACGTCTGCACGATCACGTGACCGCCCTTTCCGCCCCGCCCCGTTCTCCCCGCCGCCTGGTACAGGAGCTGGAAGGTCCGTTCGGCCGCGCGGAAATCGGGAAAACTGAGACCGCTGTCGGCGAGGATGACGCCCACGAGCGTGACGTTCGGGTAATGGTGTCCCTTGGCGACCATCTGCGTCCCGAGGAGGACATTCGCATCGCCCCGCGAAAAGATCTCCAGTACCGCGAGATGGCCCCGCTTGCCCGCTGTGGTGTCGAGGTCCATGCGCACGACCCTCGCCCCGGGGAGAAGATTCTGCAGCTCCATCTCGACCCGCTGCGTACCGGTACCGCGGTGAACGAGTTTGTAGGCGCGGCACTGCGGGCACGCCTCCATCGGCCCCTTCTCGTACCCGCAGTAGTGGCACACGAGGCGGTGCCCGCGGCTGTGGTACGTCAGTGATATCGAGCAATTCGGGCAGCGATCGATCCAGCCGCAGCTCGTACACTGCACGAAATTCGCGTGCCCGCGCCGGTTGATAAGCACGATCGCCTGCTCTCCTCTGCCGATGCAGGCCTCGAGCCCATCGAGGAGCTCGTCCGAGACGATTCCCTCGCGACCGCGCATGTCGATGATCTCCACCGGCGGCATCCGTCCCTCGAACGGCCGCGAGCCGAGCTCGAGCCGGGTGATCTCACCGCGCCGCGACCGCTCGTACGATTCCAGCGACGGCGTCGCCGAGCCGAGCAGGAGCACCGCTCCCTCGCGAGCGGCCCGCTCCTCGGCGACGGTCACGGCGTGATAATGGGGTTTCTCCTCTTGCTTGTACGATGTGTCCTGTTCCTCGTCGACGACGATGATCCCCAGCCTCTGCAGGGGAACGAAGATCGCCGAGCGCGCCCCGATCACGATGCGTATCGCTCCCGATGCCGCGCCCTCCCATATCGAGAGGCGCTGCGCCCCGGTGAGCCTGCTGTGTAAAACCGCTACATCCCGGCCGAATCGCCTCCTGAAGCGCGCGGTCGTCTGCGGAATGAGGGCAATCTCGGGTATCAGGACGAGGGCGCTTCCCCCGGCCGCGAGGACCGTGTCGATACACCGGAGGTAAACCTCGGTCTTGCCGCTCCCCGTGATACCGTGCAGCAGAAAACGGGCGGGTGGCTCCCTGCCCAGGGAGCTCGTCACCGCCGTGAATGCCACCTCCTGCTCCGCGCTGAGTATCGGGCGCTCGATCTCCGGCGGGAACTTGCCCGCCGTCTCGTCGCCCGAGGGGAACCGTCCCCGCCCCCTCAGTCCCGCGGGGAGCATCGTCCTCAGCACCTCGCCGAGCGAATGGACATAGTACGAGGCTATCCACCGGGCCAGCTCGAGCAGCCTGGGGGTGAGCAGGGGTTCCTCGTCGACGAGATCCCCGATAGATTTCAACTTCACCCGCCCGGGGCGTTGCCCGCGGAGCGAGACGACATACCCCGTCATCCTCCTCCTGCCGAATGGCACAAGCACCCGGCAACCGGGCGCCACCCGCCCGGCCAGCGCATCGGGGATCGTGTACGTGAACAACTTGTCGACGGGAACCGGGAGGGCAACATCCGCATAACTCGTTGACCGCGTTAAGGTTCCCATTACGAGAAGATTATACTAACCGCCGCCCTCCGTGGCAATCGAAAAGACTACTTTTTACTGACGGAGAGGAGCTGGTGTATGCGGTCGACCAGTTTGTTCGGGCTGAACGGTTTGATTATATAATCGGTGGCCCCGACTTCGTAACCGAGCCGTTTGTCGATATCCCGTCCCTTCGCCGTGAGGAGTACCACCGGTATATTCTTTGTCAACGGATTCGCCTTGAGAATCCGGCACGCTTCGTACCCATCGATCTTGGGCATCATGATGTCGAGAATAATGAGGTCGGGTTGCTCCCTTCGAGCCTTGTCCACGGCATCTTCACCGTTCTGCGCGGTGATCACCTCGTACCCCTCCGAACCGATACTGAATTCCAGTATCTGGGTGATGTTGACCTCGTCGTCGACCACAAGTATCTTCCCCTTGTTCATGGGGCTGCCTCCTTCACTGGCTCCTGATGATGCGTCTGTTGTTCGTTCCTGTCTCGTACTCTCCCCGTGTGGCTCACGCGTTCCTCGAGCTCTCTTTCGACCGTGGTGAGAACAAGCTCGCTCTGATCCTCCACCGCGCCGAGATCGTGCAGCGCCTTCATGAAGGCGCTGACAATCTTTGGATCAAACTTCGTGCCGGAATCCTTGATAATCTCGTTGCGCGCCTCATCAAGCGAGAAACAACGCCGGTACGGTCCCTGAGTGATGAGTGCGCGGAACGTATCGACAACGTTGACGATCCTGGATTCCATCGGTATCTCGTCACCGGCAAGGCCGTCCGGATAGCCGCTCCCGTCGAAGTTCTCGTGGTGGCTCCGGATGATCTTCATGATCCGTCCCTCCAGACCCATCGGTGAAATAAGCGCGTATCCCGTATTGGGATGTTCTCGAAGCGTCTGCCATTCCTTTTCCGTCAGTTCCTCCCTCTTTCCCCTGATGCTGCGCGGGATCTTCATCATTCCGAGATCATACAGGTTCATACCGAGCCGGAGGGCCGTCAGGGATTTCTCGTCGAGACCGAGGCGTTGACCCACCTCGAGCGCGAGGAGGGTCAGGTTCGTGAGGTTCTTACTCCCCCATGTTTCCCTGATCTCGAGTATCTTCCTCATCACCTCCTTGAGATCCTCGAAGTTCGATGACAGCCTCTCGAACGCTTCGAGCTTCTTCAGCATTCCCGCGATGACGCTTCCCAGCGCCTCGAGGAGCTCGCGATCCGCATCGGTGAACTCCCGCCCATCGACATGATCGCTCACATTGAGCACGCCGACGACCTTGCCCTCGGCCCTCAGGGGAACGCAGATGAACGAATGCGTCCCGTAGAACATCGAATTGTTGGCGTGCCCCCACTCGATATCCCTCTCTATATCGAAGACGTGCAGCGATTCGCCCGTCTGCATCACCCTGCCCGCAATGCGGTCCCCGATCTCGAGCTGCGTGTTCTCGACGAACTCGGGGTCGAGCCCCTTCGCCGCGATGATCCGCAGCACCTGCCGCTCGTCATCGAGCAGCATGATGGACGCCTTGCGCGCCTGGAGGATCTCGGAGAGCATCTCGACGAGGAGCGTGAGGTAACGTTCCCTCTCGAATCGCACCGAGCTGATCAACCCCGCCGACGGGGCCTGCCGGATTACGATGTTGTTCATCGGGAGCAGCACGACGAATTTTGCGCCGGCATCCTTCACGTTCTCCACCCATATCTGTCCGTCATGCCAATCGACGATGTTCTTGCAGATCGCCAATCCAAGACCCGATCCGCCGAATTCCCGCGTATTGCTTGCATCCGCCTGATGGAACCGCTCGAATATCTTCTCGAGCTGGTCTTCCGGGATCCCTTTGCCCGTATCCTGCACGGTGATCCTCGCCGCGGCGGCCTCCTCCTCGACCGTGACGGTGACCTTGCCGCCCAGCGGCGTGAATTTGACCGCATTGCCGAGCAGATTCTGCAGCAGCTGCTGGATCAGCTCACGGTCGGCGTCTATTATGACGGAATGCTTGGGAACCCGCAGGTCGCAATCGACCCTGTTCTCGAGAAATGTCTGCCGGAACGACGCGAGGATCCCCGAGATCATATCGTTGATGTTGCACGAGGTCTTCTCGACCTTGAGGAGCCCCGTCTCCATGCAGGAATAGTGCAATATGCTATCGACCAGCTTGATCAGCCGCTCGCTCTCCTCATCCATGACGCGGAGAAAATCCCTGATCGTCTTCCGTTCGACGCTCTCGAGGTTGTCGAGAAGCGTCTCGGTGTACGCCTTCACCGATGTGAGCGGCGTGCGCAGTTCATGCGAGACGATCGATATGAAGTTCGACTTGAGTTGATTGATGCTCTCGATATCCTCGCGACACGCCGCGAGCGTCTTCTCCGTGTCACTGAGCGTTTCCCTGCCGCGCTCCCGCTGGATGACCTGGAGGGTGAGGCTCGTGTAGAGATCGACCAGCTCGTGAATGTCCTCCGCGGGCGCCGCTTCGAAGAATCCGAGCACGAAGAATCCCTTGACACTCTCCCCCTCGGTGACGGTCGACACGAAAACGTTCTTGCCCTCCCGGGCAATCGATGATCCGGCGAAAGAATCGCGTTCCCAATCGAGATCGTCCCACCGGAGCAGGTATCCGTTCCGGCACGATCGATCTTCCCGGCAGAGCGCCTGAGCGGTCTCCCGCGACACCGACCGCACGGAACGAAGCGTATCACGGCGATCATCCACACCGGCGCAGGCGACGGCCTTGTAGTAGTCATCTCCCGGTCTCGCTATCCTCAGGAGCACGTAGTCGACACGGGCGTCCCGCCGGATGGCTTCCGCTATCTCGCCGTATATCGTTTCACCCGGGAGATCGTTCGCTACGCTCCGCGCTATATCCCCGATGCGGCGCAGTGCGTCGTTCCCGCGGGCGTCGACCGGCGCTCCGCCGTACGGCCGCTCCACACGCACCGGCTCGGCGTCCCCGCTGGGGTGGACCGGCTCTCGAGCGGATCCCCCGGCGCAAACGGACGAAACGCAGAGTGCGAAGAAGCCCGAGATATCGATTAGAATGAAAAGCTGACGCCAGAACGGATCGTTGCTCACCATCCCGGCGGTGACGACGGCCGCCAGCATCGTGGCGGCGGCAAAACAGGCCCCGGCGCAGACAATCGCGGGCGTCGAGCCGCTGATGCGCTCAACCGGGCGATCACGGCCCGCTTGTACGCCGGCGGCGGATACAAACAGGAAGTACAGCCCCGCGAGCGCCATGATGTACGCTATTACCGACGTCCATGACAGACCGCGTCCGAATAGATAGATCAGGAGAAAACGCGAAACCGCGAGCAACAGGGCGCCGGTGCCGAGCCGGGGCAGGAACCGGCGAACCGGCGAGCCCCCTGCGGGCGACATGCGAACGACATACAGCACGGCGGCGGCGCAGAGGACGAACAGGTACGTCACCGCACCGGCGTCTCCGGCGAACATATTCTCAAGACCTGCCTGAAACACGGACGACTCCTCCGCCGCCTACGGCATGACGTGATGCTTGCCGGGTGAACGCAGCCTCTCGGAGATCCTCGTGAAATCCTCGATCTCGATTTCTCCCTCATCCACCAAGACCTCGACGAAAACCGCCACGACGCGCGAATCGAACTGTGTTCCGGCGTGCCGCACCAGCTCGTCGATTGCCTCACCGGCACACACGGCATGCCTGAACGGCCTGTCGCTGATCATGGAAATGTAGGCGTCGATGGCGGCGAGTATCCTCGACCCGAGCGGGATCTGATCGCCGGTCAATCCCATCGGGTACCCCCTGCCGTCCATGCGTTCATGGTGGAACAGGATGTTCTGGCTGACCAGCTCGACGAACTCGAGCGGACGCATGATGGCCGCACTGCGCTGCGGATGCTTGCGTATCTCATCTACCTCGTCGGGAGTCAGGGCAAGCGTTTTATTGAGTATCTCGTCGTTCACGCAGGTCATGCCGACGTCATGCACCCCCGAAACGTACTGGATGACCTGGACCTCCTTCTCGCTGAGGCCGAGCTTTCGGGCGACCTTGACCGACCATTGCTTGGTCTTCTTGATCAGACCGCTCTCATCGCGCTTGTAGTTGAGGAGCAGCGAACGGAGCGACTCCGTGGTCTCGCGCAGGAAGGCATGGAAGTCCTCCGCCATCCGCATCCGTTCGATAACCTTGGACAGCCGTTCGCTCATGCTGGTGAGCAGCGCGAGATCATCCTCCGTGAATGCCTTTCCCGAGGTCTTGTTGTTCGCATTGATCACGCCGATGACGGTCGATCCCAGTTTGAGCGGCACGCTGAGCAGGGACTTGGTTTCGTACTGGGGATTGTTGATGACGATCTCCATTCCGCTCTTTTCCACATTTTTTATATGGAGCGGTTCGCCCGATTCGGCGACGCGTCCTGCGATGCCCTTGCCGACCGGTACGCGCGTCCGCGCGACAACCTCCTCGTCCAGCCCGTACGCGACCTTGATGAAGAGATCACGCTTGGACTGATCGAGGAGCATGAGTGAAACGATCTTCGCGGAGAGTACCTCGGCGATGAACTTGACCGAGAGCTGGAACATCTCCTGTATATCGTCGCGCGCGTCTATTGAATCGAACAAATATCCGAGTGTATTGTTGAAATGATGCTCCTTCGGCAGGGTGAAGATGAACTCGCTGCCCTTGCCCACCTCGCTCTCGACCTGGATGTACCCGCCGTGCTGCTCCACGATGTTCTTCACGATCGCGAGTCCCAGCCCGACACCATCGCGCATGCCGCCGCCCACCTGGTAGAACTGCTTGAAGATATTCTTGAGATCCCGCTCGGGTATACCGATGCCCTCGTCCCTGACGGAGATCATGACGGAGACCGCATCTTCCACCGCCTCGATGTGAATCGCCGATCCGGCCGGGGAGAACTTGATCGCGTTACCCAGCAGGTTGATGAAAACCTGCTTCACGAGATCCCGGTCGCCGTCCACCATGGGAAGTTCGCCGGCGAGATTTACATCGAGTTTCAGCTGCTTGTCGAGCAGGTACGGATGCATCGCCGATTCCACTTCGTCGATCACCTTGGAGAGCTCGAACATCTCCCGCTTGAGTGTCCGCTGCCCGAATTCAATCTTGGACACGTCGAGGACCTTGTTCACCATGCGGATGAGGCGGTCGGTTTCATTCGATATGATGCCCAGAAACTCATCCGATTCTCCGAAGTTCGGATCTCCGATGTTATCGATCAGCGCCTCCGCGTAGGCCTTTATCGACGTGAGCGGCGTTTTGAATTCGTGCGAGAGATGGGATATGTAGCTGACCTTGAGGCGGTTCGTCGCCTTGAGATTCTCGTTCTCCTTCTCGAGGCGGCCGATACGCCCGCTCATCACCTCGTACAGCCTGCTCTTCTCGATCGCCGTGACGACCTGCCCGGAAAGAATCGTGAGAAGTCGCAGGTCTTCCTCGTCGAACGGTTCGGGCACCCGGTCCCCCACCGCCAGCACGCCGACATCCTCCCGGCCCGAGTAAATCGGCACGGCCATTAGCGGCTTCAATACATTGACGGAGGAGAAAACGGATTTCGAGGCGAGTCCGTCACGCTTGATGTCATCGATCATGATCCCTTCCTCGGTCGAGAGGATCTTGTCGATGAGCGGATCCGCGCCACCGTCATCATCCGTGTCGAGATTCACCGCACCGCGGTCGCCGAGCTCGACATGCTTGACGATCTCGTGTTTTTGATTGAGAAGGATCACCGAGGCCCATGGTCTCCTGAGGAGCAGGGTGACCTCCTTGCAGACCATCTTGAGAAGGGTATCCAGGCTGATCACCGAATTGATGCCCAGGCTGATGTCGTACAGCCTCGTAAGCTCCAGAATGCGGCGCCGCGAATTGACCAACCGGTCCTCGGTGTTGCTGAAATAGATCTTGAAGTTTTCGTAGAACGTGCTGAAGAGGTAGGTCATGAGGGCCATGAATCCACCGAGCACCAGCACCGTTCCGACGAGGAAGTGCACATCGAACGCCGCCCGTGTCGGATCCGCGTAACACGAGAAGTGCGGAATCGTTTCTTTCAGCTCGAGTACCCCGAGGCTCGCGACCACGGCAACGGTGGCGAAGGTTATGAAGAGGCCGGCGGAGAGGGTCGGGAGCAGCCTCCCCGCGAAGAACAGCGGAATCAGCGTCAAAAACAGGAACGGGCTCTCGAAATTGCCGGTGAGATAGATCAGGCCGAGCACGGTGGCGAGATCGAGGGCCACGGTGCCGATCTCGAGGAAATGCTTGTGCTGCCGGTACGCTCCGTGGGGATTGACAAACAGATGTTCCAGACCGGCGAGGAGGAGCGTGAGAAATGCCGAACCGAGAAAAACCAGCACGATGTAATGGGTGCGGTATGCGAATCCCGCGATCTCCTTGGCAACGTAGACGATGCAGAAAACGGCGATCAGCTCTATCAGCCGTATCTGTGGAATGCTCATGGTCGATGGAGAAGCGCTCCCCATCTGTTTGTTCGTCAACATGTGTTGTTTCCTAGCCTACCATCTCCGGCGGCATCTGCTGATCGTCGGGAATCGGCACGCTGAAGGTCACCGCGGTGCCTTCACCCAGCGTGCTCCTCAAGTGGATCTCACCCCTCATGATCGTAATGATGCTTTTCACGAGGGAGAGCCCGAGGCCGAGACCGCTCGTATCCTTCGTCCCGCCCACCCGGTAGAACGGATTGAAGACATCCTTGATTTCATGCTCCGGTATGCCGATCCCATGGTCTTCGACGGTCACCAGGAGCAGCCGTTGTTTCGAATTTCCCCGCCGCTCCCTCCGTAACGATACGGCCACCCTGATGGGTGATGGATCGGAGCTGTTCTTGATCGCGTTGGATACGAGATTCTCGAGAACCACCTCGAGACAGCTGCGCCGGACGCACAGCTCGGGGATATCGCCGTCCACCACATTCTCGATCCGGTGCGCATCGTCCTCGAATCTCCCCCGTACCGTATCGATGAGACGTCTGAGATCCGTCCGTTCCATCCCCTGTATGTGATCGATCCGGCTGTCGAAGCGGAGCATCTGCACGAATGCGTCGACGAGATCCTCGAGATGCCCAACCGCCTCCCTGATTTTCCGGAAATACTGTTTGTTCCGTTGGTCGTCCGCCCCGGCGAGATCCTCCTCGAGCAGCTCGACGTACCCGCTGATCGAGGTGAGGGGCTTTATGAACTCGTGTCCGACGATCAGACGGGCCGAATCAAAAACGATCCTGTACTTGTCGATCTCGTTACGAAGCTCCCCGAGTTCCCGCTGCGCCTCGTGCAGGATATCGTCGTACCGTACATCCGCGCCACTCTTCACTGCGTTTGCCATCGTCGATCTCCAACGCTTCTCCCGCGGCTCCTCGATCGCCCCCGCGCGGCCGTCCGCGCGGGGCACGGGCGGTCCTATTGCTTCTCCGCCTTTGCGGCAGGCGTGTTCTCCCTGCGCCGCTCGCGCACCACGATACTTCCCGGTATCCCCTTGCCGAACAACTTGAGTTCCGACGCGATATCGCTGACCTGCGCGAAGTGCGCCAGCCGGTTGCCCTCGTTGACGACGAGCGCGACCGTGAGGGACATGAGGGGGACGCGCCTCCGTTCCCCGAGCCTGTTCTTGATCTCGAGGTACCCACGCCGGATGTCGTCTTCCTTCATCAGAACGAGCGATCCCTTGTCGAACTCGTCGATGATGTGCCGGGCGATGTACTCGGCGCGATCGGGGGACGTTATGATGACAAAATCATCGCCGCCGATATGCCCCACGAAATCGGAGGAACCTCCCAGTGTGTTGATCGATTCCTTGATGATATCGGCGAGAAAGAGAATCGATTCGTCCCCCTTCTGGTACCCGTAGTAATCGTTGTACGCTTTGAAATTGTCGATATCCATGTAGAGGAAGGCGAACGGCTGCTTGTTCTCTATCCGCCGCTGGAGCTCTTTTTCGATCGCCTTGTTGCCCGCAAATCCGGTAAGGGGGTTCGCCTGCTTCTGCTGCTGGCTCCATTCGAGAACGTTCTTGACCCTGAGCAGCAGCTCCTCGTTGGAATACGGCTTGACGAGGTAGTCATTGGCGCCGTCCTTGAGCCCTTTGATCTTGTCGGGCATATCATTCTTCGCGGTAAGCATGATGATCGGTATCTGCGACGTCTGGCAGTTCTGCCTGATGCGCTTGCACACCTCGAATCCGTCCAGTTTCGGCATCATGATATCGAGCAGAATCAGATCGGGGGCCTCGCGCCTGACGAGCTGAAGCGCCACTTCGCCGTTCTCGGCCGTCACGACGTCGTAGCCGTTCTTTTCCAGCTGAAATTTG
Source organism: Patescibacteria group bacterium (assembly GCA_035529435.1). Classification (GTDB taxonomy): domain Bacteria; phylum Krumholzibacteriota; class Krumholzibacteriia; order Krumholzibacteriales; family Krumholzibacteriaceae; genus DATKWS01. Next base: position 6,444 of record DATKWS010000232.1, on the reverse strand, counting down.
AGAATCCTTCGAATGTGTTCCTCGTCATCGACGACGAGCAATTTATATTGTTCCGATTTATGATCGTTGATCATTCCCCTGAAACCTCATCGGCGATGGGCGATGCGCCCTCCCCTGCAAACTTGGATGCATCTTTGGCTAACACCCATTTCGCAATTAACATGCCAAGGGCCGAGGGGCGGCCTCGTGAGGTTATACGCCTATCCGATTGTCGGCTATTTTGCTTTATTTAAATGAGTTGCAATCACCCCACGTGCCGGCGGGCCTTTCCGAAACGCGAAGCGAATATGCAATGTGCCTTGCAGAACGGTATCCGGGGAAAATGAGAGAAATTACCGCTACGCCCAGGAGGAGAGATCACCGCGACGGTCATGAGGCCCAGGACACGAGATCACCGCGGGGGAATGTGTTGAGCTCGAGACCGTCCCGCCTCCCGCTGCTGATGTGATGGAATGCGGCGCAGGCGATCATGGCGGCGTTGTCGGTGCAGTACTCGGTGCGCGGCCAACGAACCGTCACTCCTTCCGGCGACAGGCGCTCCGTCATGACTTCCCTGAGACGGCCGTTCGCCGCAACGCCCCCGGCAATGTAAAATCGCGCGGGCGCGCAGCCGTGGGACTCCGCGCCGCCGTGGGGCGGCGCGAGCATGCGCACGGCAAGGAGCGACTTCTCGACGAGGGAATCGACGATCGCCTCCTGCGCCGAGGCAGACACGTCGCGTACCACTTCCGGTGAGAGCGCCCCGAGCGATTCGACCTTGAGGCGCACCGCCGTCTTGAGGCCCGAGAACGAGAAATCGCACTCCTGCGAATGGCGCAGTCCGCGGGGAAAATCGAACGCATCGCGCCGCCCCCCCCGCGCCTCCCGCTCGAGGGCCGGCCCACCGGGGAAGGGAAGCCCCAGGAGCTTTCCGATCTTGTCGAACGCCTCGCCCGCCGCATCGTCCCTCGTACCGCCGAGAAACCGGTAGCGGCCGATACATTCGGTGAAAATGAGCTGCGTGTGCCCGCCCGAAACGACGAGCACGATCGCCGGGGTCTCGAACCCGACGTTCAGCGCGTTGGCGAGTATATGCCCCTCGAGGTGATGAATGCCGACGAGCGGCACACCGCTCCCGTAGGAGAGCGCCTTCGCAAACGAGAGCCCCACGAGGAGCGATCCGGTGAGCCCCGGCCCGTTGGTGACACCGATGCCGGCGAGGTCCTCGAGCCGTGTCTCCGCCTCCTTCATGACGAGCTCGTACAGGGGGAGCAGTGTCTTCACGTGGGAGCGCGAGGCGATCTCGGGCACGACGCCGCCATAACGTTCGTGATCGAGCTGGGCGGCCGTCCGGTTGACGATCACACCCCGGTCGGGGGAGTAGATCGCACACGAGGTGTCGTCGCATGAGGTCTCGATACCGAGGTACAGCTCATCCATCGCTCTCAGAGAACCTCCTCGCCGCTCTCGCCGGTTCTGATCCGCACAGCGTCCTCTACATTCGATATGAATATCTTGCCGTCACCGATCTGCCCGGTCCTTGCGGCGGTGGTGATCGCATCCACGACCCGCTCCACGTCACCGTCACGCACCACCACCTCGATCTTGATCTTCGGCAGGAAATCCACCTGGTACTCACTCCCCCGGTAGAGCTCGGTGTGCCCCTTCTGCCTCCCGAATCCCTTCACCTCGGATACACTCATCCCGCCGGCCCCGATCTCCATGAGGGCCTCCTTGACCTCGTCGAGCTTGAACGGCTTGATATACGCTTCTATCTTTTTCATCGCAACTCCCCATTCATGTTTTCGTCCGACCCGGACCGGATAATATTACACTGGCATCGATCTCCTAACAGATGCTAATGTGCTGTCGAAATAACAAGTTGTGAAAAGAATACTCGAAACGTCTTCGGCATTCCAGAAAAAGTTGATGAATAAATCATTCAAGCAGCTCGCCTCACTCCTCCTCGAGCTGGAGGAACGGGACGGCGCGCACGGGGAGGTTTTCGCGCGGCTCGGATTCACCGACCCCGACAAGGCGGCCACCCTCTGGGGCACGCTCGTGCGGCGGGCGGGGATCGCCGTCCCGGCGGACGGCGGCGGGGACGCGGTGGGTGGCGATCGAGCGGCGGATGGCGGCGGGGACGCGGTGGGTGGCGATCGAGCGGCGGACGGCGGCGAGGACCATGTCGTGCATCTTTTAGGCGAGCTCGCCGCCTGCCCCGATCCCGACATGGCACTCCTCAACCTCGGCCGGTTCATCGACGCACTGATCTCGCCATCGCAGTTCTTTGGATCCCTCTTTCTCGAAAAGCCGCTCGTTCACCTGCTCGTCGTCGTCTTCTCGTGCAGCTACTACCTCTCCGACATACTGAAGAGGAATCCGGAGTACCTCTCGTGGCTGATACAGCGCGAAACACTCGAATCATTCAAATCGTACCGGACATACCGTGACGAGCTCCGGGCCCAGATCTCCCCCTTCACCGATCAGCGACGCCGCCTCAACAGCATCAAGCGGTACCGGCGGCGCGAGCTGCTCCGTATCGGTACGCGCGATCTGCTGGGGCTCGCGACCGTCGAGGAGGTGACATCCGAGCTCTCATTTCTCGCCGATGCGGTGATCGGAACGGTCACCCGGTTGGCGTTCGCCGGGGAGGCTGAGAAGGCGGGATTCGATCTGCCGGAGGAGTCACGAGATGCCGGGCCGTTTCAGAGATTCGCCGTCATCTCGCTGGGGAAGCTCGGCGGCTCGGAGCTCAACTACTCGTCCGATATCGATCTCCTGTATATCTGCGACGCCGCGGCCGCCGGTGAGATGGCGTTCTACACGGCGCTGGCGCGGCGCATCACACGTGATCTCTCGGAGCAGACCGAGGAGGGATACCTGTACCGCGTCGATCTCCGCCTTCGCCCCGATGGGGAGAGCGGCCCGCTTGTCGTGACGACCGGGGAGCACATGAATTATCTCATGCGGCGCGCGCGCCCGTGGGAACGGCAGGCGCTCCTCAAGGCGCGCCACACCGCGGGAAGCGCCGCCGTGGCCGATGCATTCATCGACAATTGCGCCCGCGTGACCTTCAGCGCACGGGAAGACGCCGACCCCCGCCCCGGCATATTGACGATGCGCGAGCGCGCGATCGCGCAGCTTCCCGCCGGGGAGCGGCGGCGCAACATAAAACTGATGTCGGGGGGGATCAGGGATATCGAATTCATCACGCAGGCGCTCCAACTCGTGCACGGCCGCGCCCGGCACGAGGTGCGGTCGCGCAACACGCTCGAGGCGCTCGAACGGCTGCACCACTACGGGCTCCTCGAGGACGAGGTACTGGACAGTCTCGTCCGCGGCTACCGCCTCTTCCGGACGGTGGAGCACCGGCTCCAGATGCTGCTCGACGTGCGCACGCACACGCTCCCGGGCGGTGACGAAGCGCTCGAGCGGCTCGGTGCGCGCGTCGCGCACGGCGCCGTGGGCGGCGTGACTCCCGATACATTCCGTACCGAGCTCGGGCGATCGGTCCGTCAGGTGCAGAAGCTGTTCGACACCTTTTTCCGTGATCAGAAACCGGGTGAGATATCATTCATCCTGTCGCTCCCCGCGGGGGAGCGGGAGGTTTCGCGCGTGCTGTCACGGTACGGCATCCGCGAGGGCGAAACGGCGCACCGGTTCCTCAGTTCCCTCGTGTATGGAGATTTCCCGCGCCTCGAGCCGCCCGAGACACTGCACGCGGCGACGGCGGCGCTTCCGATCGTTCTGGATGCGGTCAGGCGTACGCCCGATCCCGCGCTCACCCTGAAGAATCTGGTACGGATCGTGAAGTCGACCGGCGCGGTCCGCTCCACTCTCGAGCTGCTCGCCGGGGGCGGCGACCTGCTGCGACTGCTGCTCGCCATCGCGGCCCTCTCGACGCGCCTCACCGAGACCATATCGCACCGGCCGGAATTGCTCGACGCACTGGCCGAGGGGTTCTCCCCGGGCGGGCCGCCGGACACCGCGAACAACGAGGAGACGCTGGCGGGCGAATTGAAACGATGGTACGAGGAGGTGCTGCTCTCCATTCACTGCAGGCATCCCATACCGGAACATGGGCCGTCGACACTCGGACCGCTCTTCTCGGACGCCCTCGGGGAGGCGGTCACGATCCTGCATCGTGCGTGCGGCGGTGGTGATACCGACATGGCCCTTTTTGCGCTCGGCTCGCTGGCCGCGCGCCGGTGCCGCTCCGGCAGCGACCTCGACCTCCTCGCGGTCATCCCCGATGGCGCCGATCCCCGTCCCGGCGCCGATGTTCTGCGCGGCATCATCGCGGAAACCAGGCATGCCGGCCTGGCCGCGGTCGACCCGCGCCTCCGCGGCGAGGGGGAAGGATCACCGCTCGCCCGGACCGTCGGGTATTACCGGCAGTACTTCGCGGAGCGGGCCGATTTCTGGGAGATTCTCACATTCAGCCGATGCCGGTTTCTCTGCGGCAGCGCCGGGACGGCCCGCTCGTTCGAGGAGGTCATGCGGTCATTTGCCGAACGTAGCGATGTTAAAAATAATTTTGCGGATAATTTTCTCGCCGCGCGCCGCCGGCTCGAGCGGCTCTCGAAGGGAGCGTGGGACGTCAAGCACGCCCCCGGCGGGCTGTACGATATCAATTTCATGCTCGCCGCGGTCAATCTCCTCTTTCCGACACGCGAGGTGCGGGCGATCGAGTGGGACGATTCGATCGAGGTGCTCCGGTCGAACGGATTGCTCCTACCTGATGAGATCGATCTGCTCGTGCGGGCCTTCGATCTGTATTACCTCGCGCAGCACGCCGCGGCGCTGCACAACATCGCCTACCCGCCGCTCCCCGAGCGCGAGGCGTTTCTCGAGTCGTATCTCGGCCGGCTCTTACGGCCGATCGCACCCGATAAGGAAAACTTTATCGAAAAACTGGAGCATTTCAGAAACCGCACACGGGACATATTCACTCGCTTCGTCGAGCGTGTTTCGTAGGTACGTCCCGTTGATTTGAATATCCACCGATGAAATTGCGTATTACCGGTAGAGAAAACATCGATATCATGCAGGAAAGATTGACATTATGCTTCGGTTGGTGTATAATACCGCTTCGAGATTCAAGCGATCATCTAAGGGAGTTTCACGGGAAGAGAAAGCACTGCGCATTCACGAGCGGCAGGGCGTTGAGTTGATATCTTCCATTCTTGTTCACCACATCAGGGGATCTTCGCTGAAATCCAACTGAGACCTTTTTAAAAGCTAAATCCGCACCGAGCCCTTCGTGTCTTTCAGGGAGGATGTGCCATGGGTAAATGCAATTGTTGCGTTTTGACCCTCGCGCGGTGCGGGACGGGCATGATGACGAAGGAAAGGAGGTAGCAAGCGGCATCTATTTCTATCGCATGACGGCGGGCACGGAAACCGCCAGGAAAAATTGTGCGCTCTTTTGAGATAACCGAAATTATCGGTGAGACCGAAAGGAAGGTTGAAAGCAATGTCTCGATTCAACAAGTCAACGGCGGTAATCGGCATTCTTGCGGCGATGCTTTTTCTCACGAGTGGCATCGTTATGGCCGGCGGACCGGTGGATATCGAAACGATCAAGGCATCCGCGTGGTTGGATGCCATACAATCGCACTCCATGGTCACAGATGACTATGGCTGTTGTCCCATCTGCATCAACCCGGACCCCTCGTGGACGGCCGAGAGCGACCAGGCGGGCGCCAAATTCGGTTGCTCCGTGGCCTCCGCGGGCGATGTGAACGACGACGGCTACGACGACGTCATCGTCGGGGCGTTTTTATATACTAATTCCGAGGGGAAAGTAGTGGGGCACGCATATGTGTTTCACGGCGGCCCCTCGGGGCTCGCGGATACCGCTTCATGGATCGCGGAGGGAGACCAGGCACGGACCTGTTTCGGCATCTCCGTGGCGGGGGCGGGTGATGTGAACGGCGACGGCTACGACGACATCATTGTCGGAGCGCATGATTACAACATCTCCGAGACTGAGACCAACAGGGGTCGTGTCTTCGTCTATCTCGGAAGCAGTAGTGGCGTTGTCGGCACCCTGTGCTGGACGGCCTATGGCGATCAGAATGACTGCATGTTCGGCTATTCCGTGGCGGGGGCGGGCGATGTGAACGACGACGGCTACGATGATATCATTATCGGGGCGCACGGCTACGACAATCCCGAGATGGGCGAGGGGCGCGCCTACGTCTACCACGGGAGCGCTTCGGGACCCTCCCCGTCGCCGTCCTGGATAGGCGAAATCGACTTGGCAGATAACAATTTCGGTGTCTCCGTGGACTGCGCCGGGGATGTGAACGGCGACGGCTACGACGACATCATCGTCGGCGCGTTTCTGAGCGCATCCCCTTATATCGACGAGGGAAACGCATTCGTCTTTCTCGGAAGCGACACGGGGGTCGTGGACGACTTCTGCTGGATGGTCGAGGACGAGCAGGAGGATACCGG
>DATKWS010000231.1:0-11706 GCA_035529435.1 Patescibacteria group bacterium | reverse complement strand
CGTCGGCCTCGATGACGTCGCAGTCGACGGTGATCGTCCGATCGCCGAGCGCACGCAGATCGACGGCCGCCCTCAGCGAGCGGCCGATCAGGCGCTGGATCTCGTGGGTCCGTCCCTTGACCCGCCCCCGGATCGATTCGCGCGGTATACGCGACGGGCTCGACCGTGGAAGCATGCCGTACTCGCCCGTTATCCACCCTTGCCCCGAGCCGCGAAGAAACGGCGGGACCGATTCGTCGACGGTGGCGACGCAGATCACCCGCGTATTTCCCATTTCGACGAGAACCGATTCCCTGGCGCTCTTCAGATACCGGCAATGAATCCTCAGCGGTCTCAGCTCGTTGCTCCTGCGTCCGTCCGCGCGTGCCATGCAACCTCCCATGCTACCCGCTACAATCTGATCCGTTCGACAGTCTCTATGGCCCTCCCCAGAAATCGCTCGCCGACCTCCTTGATGAGGTAGGGGATATCGCTCACATACACGGTAAATCGCCCGGGGCCGGGTCCTTCGTTCAAAAGATCTTTCTCTCCGAGCACCCGCGCCACCTCGCCGGCCGTCTCCTCCGCCGAATCGACCAGGGACACTCCATCACCGAGCACCCGCGACAGCACCCCTTTGAGCAGCGGGTAATGTGTGCATCCCAGGACGAGCGTATCCGCCCCGAACGCGATCACCGGTTCGAGGTAGGCCTTTGCCGTAAGGAAGGTGATCTCGTTGTCGAGCCATCCCTCCTCGACGAGCGGCACGAACAGCGGGCAGGGACGCGTCCAGATCTCTATGTCGGGAGCGATCGCCCGGAGCGCCTCGACGTAGGCGTTCGAGGTGATCGTGGCGGTCGTCCCGATCACCGCGATCCGTCCGTTTCTCGTTGCGCGGGCCGCCGCGTGCGCCCCCGGCAGCAGCACGCCGACGAGCGGGATACTCTCTTCCTGCTCGAGTTTGGGGAGCGCGACGGACGAAGCGGTGTTGCAGGCGACGACGATCAGCTTGACGTTCTTCCCTTTCAGAAATGCGAGGTTCTCACGCGAGAAACGGAGCACCGTCTCGGGGCTTTTCGTCCCGTACGGAAGCCGTGCCGTGTCGCCGAAGTAGACGATATCCTCGCCCGGGAGACGTGCCATGATCTCGCGGACAACCGTGAGCCCGCCGATGCCCGAATCGAAGACGCCGATCGCCTTTTTCGCCTCGTTCCCGCTCACCGTCATACCATCGCCGCGTTTCACCGCCACCTGAGCACGTCCAGCGGCTTATCGACGGCGTAGTGACCGGCGATCGTCTCGATCGGATATCCCGCAACGAGGAACTGGACGTACCGTACCTGGGGAAAATTATCACCAATCGTCCTTATAATCGTACTGATCGTGTAATATTCGCCGGCGCTGCCCCCGGGATGGTTCGTGATGAGCGCCCGGTTGAAATCGAGGTACAGCGTCTGCGTATCCTCCACCCAGAACGTCTGAAGGATCTGCACGCCGTCGGGGATCGATGATACCTTGTCCCGGTCTGCGGGCCCGCGCGCGAGCTCGGCGATCACCGCCCTGACCTGCGCCTCCAGCCCCTCCTCGACCGCGATCTCGTGCGTCTCGGGCACCAGCTTGTCCGCCTCGGGACCGGCGAAGTAGAGGGTGACGCTGCGTGTCTCCTCGGGCACCTCCTCGATCCCGACCGGCGCCTTTTCCCGCTTCATGGCGGGGCGCATGACGAGGAAATACACGATGAGGGCGACCGCCACCACCGCGATGAGGACGATTATGATCTTCCTGCCGAGATTCGTACGGATCACCTCTTCACGGCCCCGTTGCACGGCGGCGCTTGTGACGCGTCACTCACCGCGCGCGGTGGAATAGCGATTCTGGAAACGGCGTATCCCCTCCACGATCCCCTGGACGATACGCTGCTGGAAGTCGGTATCCTGGAGGAGTCGCTCCTCCTCGTTATTCGAGAGAAATGCCACCTCGACCAGCACCGCGGGCATCTGGATCCCTTTCAGAACCTTGAACCCGGCCTGCTTGACGCCCCGGTTCCGAATGTCGAGCACCTCGCTCAGCTCCTGCTGGATCAACTCGGCCAGCTCGCTGCTCTCCGTGATGAACTCGTTCTGGACCATATCCCACAGGATGAAGTCGAGATCGTCCGCCTCCTCGGCCGAGAGCCCGGGATTCTCGAAGCGGGTCGATTCGTTTTCCTCGCGCGCGAGGCGCGATTCGTCCTCCGTCCGTGCCGGGGACAGGAAGAATGTTTCGAATCCGCCCGCGTCGGGGTGGAACCAGCCGTTGCAATGTATACTGATGAATAGATCGGCCCCTTCGGCGTTCGCAATCTCGGCCCGCCGCTCGAGCGGCACGAGTTCGTCCTCGATCCGCGTCATCACGATATCCACGCTGAGCGCGTCGAGAAGGCGCTCCTGGAGGAGCATGGCGATCTCGAGATTGATGTCCTTCTCCTTGACGCCGGAGCGGCCGACCTTACCGTTGTCGATCCCACCGTGCCCCGGATCGATCGCGATCCGCTGGAGCGGCTCGCGCCAGCGCTGCCTGGCGTCCTCGTCCAGTATCTCGAGCATCCGCTTGCCGGCGTAGTCGACCTCCGGAATCTCGGGCAGCTCCCCCTTCTCGAGGAATATGACGAGCCTGCGCACGACGTCGCGGCCCTCGCCGTCCGTCTCGAACTCGACACGGAACCGCGCCGCGGAGCGTTTGACATCAAAGAAGAGGTAGGCGTCGTGCTCGGTCTGCTCCGCGCGCACCCGGTTGAAGAGTCCCTCTCCCTGCGGGATCGTGAACAGGAGGGAATTCAGGCTCCCGCCGTAGATCTTGAGGCGCAGGAGCCCCGGTGTCTCACTGTCGACGTGGTAGAGGAGCTCCTCGGTGAGGGTGAGAACGGCGCGCGTTCCCTCGTCCCCCTCCTCGAAGGCGATATGGGTGATGTTGTAGTCCGGCGAACCGATCGTGAGAACGAGCCGTTCCTCGTCGAGCTCGATATCCTCGCGCGACGAGGGAGCGAGCACCTCCGAAATGAACTCGAGGGGGATCATGACGGAGCCCTGCTCGTATTTCACCGGCACCCTGAGGAGCACCGGCTCGTTGTCGACGAGAACGACGCGCGTGTCGACCGTGAAGAGGTAACGGCGGATGCCGATCCGGAGCACGAGCTTGCGCGCCCCCGGATTCCAGAACTTGGTCGCCTTGAAGATGCGTGCCACATGGTACGCCGAGAGAAAGAGCTCGTCGCTCCCCTCCTCGACGCGGAAGAGGGCGACATCCTCGGTCGGCCGCCCGTCGGCGTACACCACGCCGATCGTGGCGTCGGGCTCATCCGCGGCCGGTGGGACCGCGGGGCCACCACCCGCCGGTGCGGCGACGCACATGAGGAGCACGGCGGCCGCCACGGCCGCCGCACGATACTGTTCTCGCCTCCCGAATCCGATCATCTCGCCCCCGGCCTCACCATCTGCGCCCCGACCTGCTATGCCGATGCTCTTGAATTATTCACTCAGCCGTCCGCCCTGCTCCCGCGGCGCGGCTGGATGTGCCGCTCAGTGCTTGCGCTCCTTTTCCCGTATCGCCCGCCGCATATCCCGTTTGGCGTCGCGCTCGGCGATCTCGCGCCGCTTGTCGTACGACTTCTTCCCGCGCCCGAGCCCGAGCTCGACCTTGACCTTTCCGCTGTCATTAAAATACATACGGAGCGGCACGAGGGTCAACCCCTTCTCCTTCACCTTGCCGATCAGGCGCTGAATCTCACGGGCATGCAATAGTAGCTTTCGCGTCCGCTTCGGCTCGTGATTGAACCGGTTCCCCATCGAGTAGGGGCTGATATGGGCATCATGCAGCCACAGCTCCTCGCTGTCGACGGTGGCAAAGGAGTCCTGGAGGTTGGCGTGCGCCTCCCGGAGTGATTTCACCTCGGTCCCGACCAGTACGATCCCCGCCTCCATCGTCTCGAGGATCGTGTAATCGCGCCGCGCCTTTCTATTCGTGGCGATGAGCTTCATGCAACATCCTCGTGCAATCCAGATCCACCCGGCCGAATCGCCGCGCGCGCCGCCCCCGAATACCCCGCGCACGTACCGCGACAGGCGAAACGTAGCAGAGCATTGGGGTGTTTTCAAGGTAAAAGGAGTGATGATGCGCATCCCGCCGCGTCGGAGATCCGGGCGGATCGCGGATTTGCGAGATCCTGCATTCCCTTGATTCACACCGCATCTTTCCCTACAATGAATCCGGATGGTCCGTACCGGCGCGGTCGGGAAACCGTAATTCAGGAAGGCGCGGCGATCGCATACGTCGGCATGAATCCGGGGGGGGCGGGAGTCGCCGCGAACCGCATGGAGAGCGACGGAGCAATGCCGGTCTCGAAACACAAGACGCTGGACAGGTTGCCCCCTGTCCTTCTCGTCGTCGTTGCGGCGCTGGTGCGCTTCGCCCTCTGCGCGAGGTATCTCTCCGGCGACGAGACGCGAATCCTGAAGAACGCAGTGAATTTTTTCACGCAGCACACCCTGTTGCCCGTTCACTATAGATACCCGACGCTGTTCAGCTACCTATCGGCAATCCCCATCCGGGCCGGCGCCTTCCTCTTGACCGTCCGGGGCATGATTCCATCGTTTCCGCATCTGTACGATCTGCATATGAACGACTCGATACTGCCGATCCTGCCGGCCCGATTGACGAGCGCCGCCCTCGGCGTGATGACCGTCGTGATACTGCTGAAAATCGGGGAAAAATTCTACGACCGGAATACGGGGCTGTTCGCCGCCGCGATTCTCGCCCTTTCGAACATCCACGCCTACTATTCGGGGTACGCGTTTCCGGATGCAACGATGACATTATTTGCGGCATGCTCCATCTTCTTCGCCCTTTCGGCCCTGCACGACGGATCGCTCCGAAACTACATCCTGGCCGGAGCATGCGCGGGATTGGCTGCCGCCACGAAATACAACGGCGCTCTCATCATGCTGGTGATCCTGTGCGTCCATATCGTCAGGGTCGATCATCCGAGGCGACTGCTTTCGATTCGATATCACGGACCCGCGGCATTGAGCGTTCTCTTCTTTGCATGTGCGTTCGTTGCCGGCTCGCCGGGATGGCTCCTGAATCCGAAGCCGTTCTGGCTCGGGTTGATGTACGAGCGCGGGCACATGGCGACGGGAGACCCGTGGGATGCCGGCATACCGTACATACGGCAGGCATGGAGCGCGTGGCACTGGGAAAAGACGACGGCCGTCCTGTTTGCGCTCGGATTGATATACGCGCTCTATCGCCGCAGGAAAACGGACGTCGTTCTTTTGATCGCTTGTGTCGCCTGCTTCGTATATATCGGCGGCCTGGGCAAGAAGGATATTCATTATATGCTTTTCCTGTTTCCCGCCCTCGCCCTGTTATCGGGGCGGATGTTGTCCGAAGCACACGCGGCGTTGAAACGAACCGCGGCGCCCTCGATCGGCATCCTGCTGATCTTTTGTGCGCTCGCCTGGCCGGCGTACACCGCGCTGTCGCAGGCGGGACGGCAGGTACTGCCGGACAACAGAACCATCGCCGGGGAATGGATCCAGAACAACATCGAGGAGGGAGCGAAAATCGTCGTCGACTGGGCGTATATCCCCAAGCTGTACATCTCGAGCACGGAATTCATCACGGGCCGGCGTAACGCCGAGAATGCCGCGCCCGGACGGGCCCCGAAGAAACTCCGCCTCTACATGCACGTACCGTTCCTTCACGGCACGGAATACCTTGTGAATGTCGATGCGAAATACCTGATGACGAGCAGCGGGTGCTATGAAAGATACATCGATCCGCCCCCGCCACCCCGCACACCCTCCACCACGGACTACTACAAGCTGAGAGACACGTACTCGGCCCTGCTGTTCGATGCCGGAGCGTACGGCTGGCGCCTGCGGAAGAGATTCGACGGGGGAAAGGGGCCCGAAATCCTCATCTTCGAGCGAACGAACGACGCCGATTCCCCCGGCTCGATGAAATGACGGCCGTCGATCGGGAATATTTCCATGAAATCGGGATCGCCCGCAATGTTCGCGCGAAAAGGGCGAATAGAGACAATGGGGCGAAGGGCGGAGCGGCCGGTGCAGGCCCCTCCGCCCTTCTGATCTCCATCCCGCGCCGCCGTTACGCGGCGCGGGGGCTTTTCAGTGTATCGTCATCTCGTCCAGAAGGTTCCGCGCCCCGCTGAACTTGTCCAGTATGAACAGGATATAGCGCGAATCGACGTTGATATCCCTCGTCAAACGCTCGTCGAACAGGTAGTCCGCGGAGATGCTCTCGTAGTTGCCGTCGAATGCCGCGCCGATCACCTCGCCCCTCCCGTTCAGTATCGGGCTGCCCGAGTTCCCTCCCGTGATGTCGCACGTCGAGAGGAAATCGACCGGCACCGTACCGAGATCCGGATCATCGTACGTGCCCCAGTCGCCCTTCTCGTACAGGTCGAGGAGCCTGTCCGGGCAAACGAATGGATCCTCGCCGGTGTGCTTCTCCACCACACCGTCGAGTGACGTTATGTAGTCGTAGTAGATCGCCTCGCGCGGCGAGTAGCCCTTGACGATCCCGTACGTGAGACGCATCGTGCCGTTCGCGTCGGGATAGAGCCCGCCGCCCTGCCACTCCTGGTACGCCTCGATGAGGCGCGGGCGGAGCTCGGTGATGGCCCCGTTGAACTCCTTGTCCTTCTTCTCGAGGGCCTTCACCTCCGGATCAAGCTCCCAGTACAGGTCGATGAAGGCATCCCCCTGCTTCATGAGCTCCTTTTTGGAGAGATCGAACATCCTCATGCGCTCCTCGGCGATATTGAGCTTCGTTCCGGCATAGAGCTTCTCCACGGCCTCGTCGATCGCCGCCTCGATCCGATCCTCGGGCACGCCGGCGAGCATCCTGTCGAACGCCTCCACCCGCTGGTTCTCCGGCAGCCCGCGCGAGCGCATCATGAAGTACCGCAGGATCTTCTTGTCGGTCGGCATGTCGAAGCCCATGTCGATCATCTGGAGACGCTGCTTGAGCCGCGGCACATCGCGCTCCTGGAAGCCCGGCTCGCGCTCCATGTCGGGCTTCTCCTTCTCCTCGCACCAACGCGAGATCGTGGTGGCCGCGGTCAGCATCTGGCACGCAAAGTCCATGAATCGGCCGAGGAGGTTCTTCTCCCGGTAGGTCGCATATTCCTCATACAGGGCGCCGATGCCGGGAAAAAGGTCACCGTATTTGTTCTTCATCGAGGGATTCTCGTCGAGCCAGGCGTTGAATTCTTCCTCCTCGTCGAGCTTTCGCTGCAGAAGACCCACCTTGAGGAACCCCTCCAGCATCCCCTCGTTGTTCTTCATCGAGTTGTTCAGCATCGCATCGAAGCGGGCCACCTTGATCGCAACGGCCGGGTCGCCCTCGGCCGCCCCGGTAAAGATGCCGAGGAGATCCCCGAACAGCTCGATCCTCGAGGGAAGGCTCCAGTTCTGGTGGTGATCGATCGAGTAGGAGCTCCGGTACCGCTGGGTCGAGCCGGGATAGCCTATGACCATCGTGAAATCGTCCTCCCGGAGCTGCCCCGTCGATACGGCGAGAAACACATCCGGCTCGTACGGCACGTTCTCCTCGGCGTACTCGGCGGAGCTTCCGTCCGGCGCCACGTAGGCGCGCAGGAACGAGAAATCTCCGGTATGGCGGGGCCACATCCAGTTGTCGATGTCCCCGCCATAGTTGCCGATCGATGCGGGCGGCGCGTAGACGATCCTGACATCCTTGATATCGAAATTGGTGAAGAGCTTGTACTGCCGGCCGCTGTAGAACTCGCTCACGCTGCAGTTGACATCGCGGCCCTTCTCGGCATCGGCGATGATCTCCTTGATGCGTTTCTCGATCGCCTCGTAGCGTTCGATGGGAGTCATGCCTTTTTTCAGCGCCTTCTTTACCTTCTTCGTCACGTCCTCGACCGAGAGGAGTATGTACGCGTGGTATCCCGGCGCGGGTATCTCCCCGTCGAGGCTCGCCGCATGGAAACCGTCAGCGATGTAGTTCTGGTCGACCGAGCTCGTGCGCTGGAGCGCGCCGAACGCGACGTGGTTGTTGGTGAGTATGAGCCCCTTCGGCGAGACGAACGAGCCGGTGCCCCCGCCGAGGCTCACGACCGCGTAGGCGACGCCGCCGCCCTCGCCGTCGTAGATCTCCGTGCCGGAGAGCTCGAGCCCCATCGACTGCATCGTCTCGACCATGCCCTGGTCGAGCTCGTCGAGGGGCCACATGCCCTCGTCGGCGAGCGCGCACGCGGCCGCGAGGACGAGCGCCATGGTCACGGCCGTGAAAGTACGTACCCTCATGAATGAACCTCCTGTTGAAATGTTATGGTCGTTCGACAAAATGGACCGATATCGTACCACGCGACAGTATACGAAACAACGCAATATTTTGTTTTCGCCGGCAGGCGGGGTGTCGCATTTGGAATCGGCGGGCGCGTCGGCGCGCACGCACCGGTCATCGAACGATGCAGGGAGAGCAAGTGCCGAAATGATAATAATTTCTTGCGTTTCTGCGGAGCGTGCAATCCGGAATGCCGCCGTGAGGTTACCCGCGCCGCCCGAGTGCCGCGACGACCGCGTCCGCCGACCGGGCCGCCGGTGCCGTGCCGTCGACCGTGAGATCGGCGTACCGCCTGCGGGGAAGCACGTACTTCTCGTACATCGGCCCGACCGTCTTCATGAACTGCTCCGTCACGCCGGCGCGGGTCCTTCCCCGCTCATTCACGTCCCTCACGATCCTCCTCCGCAGGCACGTATCGAGATCGATATCGATGAAGACGCTGAGATCGTACCGGTCCCTCGAACGCTCCCGGTACAGAGCGTGCAGGCCCTCCACGATGACATACCGGGAAGTGCCGGGTGCGCGCGGACCGACCGCGCGCCAGGCCTCCTGCGGAGCTCTCGTGTGGGTCACGTAGTCGTAGACCGGTATGAGCGCGCCGCGTCCCGACGCGAGGAGTCCGAGGTCCCGCTCGAACATTTCGAGATCGACCGAACCGGGATGGTCGAAGTTGTGCGCGGACCGCATCCGCGCCGCGAGGCCGGAAAGATCGCGGTAGTAGGAATCAAGCGGGACGACGATCGTATCCTGCGCTGGAAGGCGCGCGGCGACGGCATCGGCCAGCGATGTCTTGCCCGAGCAGGAACCTCCGGCGATCGCTATGATGGTCGTTCCGGTATCTCTGTCTTCCATATTCATCCCACGGGACCGATCGGCGGCTCGAGTATGAATCTGATCTCGATGGACCCGAAACACGGACACGACTGTAGAGAAAGTTCGATTTGGTGTCAAGATACTCGCTGTCGGATTGGAAAAGGTGTCTGTGATTCATCGTCATCGGTGTGGACACGCGATATCTCTTCGGAATATTGACAAAAGGGACGCCACGAGAAGCGTCCCTTTTCCGTTGATCGTGGTATTTGTTTAGACCAATTACCTCAGTAATACCAATCGTCTCGTTTGCTCGAAATGCCCGGCTTTCAACCGAACGAGATAGACCCCCGAAGCAACCGACCGGCCCGCGTCATTCGTGCCGCTCCACTCCAATTCGCGGCTTCCCGCCGGAAGCAGACGGTCAACGAGGGTCGCCACCAGGCGGCCCGATACGTCATAGATCGCCAGCCTCACCCACCGCGGCTCGGGCAGCTCGAAGCGGATCGTGGTGGTGGGATTGAACGGATTCGGGAAACTGTGCGCCAGATATACTTCGCCCGCGGGCGGCCCATCCGGATCCGGAGACGAGTAGGCGATGTCCGGCGTCGTCAGCGAGATCCAGCCCGCCGGCACGGTCTTGCCGTTGTTGATGTGATCGGCGATGTCCTTGGCCCGTTCGTGATCACCGGCGGGATCGTCGATCAGGTAATCGCAGCAGGTGATCGCCTGCGACGCGGTAGCGCCGTCATTGCTTACCGTCTCCGTCAGGCTTAGGTACCCCGCGGCCACATTGAGCAGCAGGGCCATCAGTTGCTGCCTGGCGCGCACGATCATGTCCTGGGAGCCCCAGAGGTTGAGAATGTCCCCGAGAAGCTCGAGCTTGTCCGTGCAGTCACCCCACGAGGGAGGCCGATACACGATCACCTGATTCAGCTCGTTGCTGTTGAAATGAAACTCGACCTGATCGAGGTAGCCGCAGAGCGTCGGGCCGTCGATCTGGGGATTCCCCTTTCCGCTCAATGCCGCGGCGACCTGATGCTTCCAGAATCCTTGCGAGCGGGGCGCCGATTCGATCGATACGCATTCGAGCTCGAAATTAACCCACGTCACTCTATCCGCTCTGACCTTTACCTTGTAGTGATCCGAACCGATCGGCTGATAGCCCAGCGGCGTCAGGATCGTCGCGACATATCCGCTGTCGGGAAGGGTTTCGATCTCGAAGTATCCTTTCTCATCCGTGACGCCGCTGCCCACCATGTCAGGCCGCCTATCCTGGAATGCATCGATGGTGACGCCGAGGAGCGGCGTGCCCGCCGCGGGGCAGGAGGCCGTCACGTACCCAGCGATCGTGCCGAACGGCGGCCTGGGGACGAACAGCCCGAACAGGTCAAGAGCGGCCGCATAACCGCAGATGACGTTGGTCCCCGTATCGAGCGATGTCGTGCATTCCACCCACACATCATCTTCATTCGAGAACATCTTCAGCGTCGGCTCAAATTCCCTGTACCATTTATCCTGATACAGGAAGCATACCTGCACGAATCCGGCATAGAGCGCTTTCGTCGCTATCTTGATGTTTCTGGGGCCGTTATCCTCAAAGTACTCATACGGCGCATCCGGCCCCGGATTGTTCAGGTGCATGCTGGTGATGCCCTCCTGGATGACGGTGTCGAACGTGAGGGTCGCCAGAGTCCAGCCCGTATGGTCATCGACCAGATGGATGACGACATTCGTTCCGACCGGCGTGTTCACCTTGATGTACCCGAATTTCTGCACCCGGTGGTTGTAGGTGTCCGCCACGTAGACATGGTCACCCTGCGTCACGGCGACATCGCTGGGACTCCTGAAGTAGCCCGGCGTGTTGCCTTCCCTGCCCCATTCCGCAAGAAGGGCGCCATCGCTATCGAACACTTGCACCTTGCAGGTCATGTCCACCGCATAGATTTTGCCGTACGGACCGCATGCGACGCCGAGGGCTCCCTTGCCATAGAAGTTGCCACTCCATGCGGCGATGAAATTCCCCGCGGCGTCGAACTTCTGTATGCGCCTGTTTCGAGAATCCCCGACGTAGACCATGCCGTCCGCGTCGACATCGATACCCCAGGGGTCATAGAACTGACCATCGCCACTGCCCAATGAGCCCCACTGGGTAAGATACACGCCGTTATTGTCGAACTTCTGAATGCAGGCGCCCTCCATGTCCACGACGTATACGCTGCCGTCCGGACCGGCGGAAACTCCCGCGGGGCATTTGAACTGGCCGGGGCCGGCGCCGGGCGTTCCCCACTGCGTGATGTACGTGCCGGCACCGTCGAATTTCAGGATTCGATGTCCCTCCGTGTCAGAGACAAAAACGTATCCCGATCCGTCGACGTCGATTC
Organism: Patescibacteria group bacterium; assembly: GCA_035529435.1. Lineage (GTDB taxonomy): Bacteria > Krumholzibacteriota > Krumholzibacteriia > Krumholzibacteriales > Krumholzibacteriaceae > DATKWS01. The sequence goes on along the minus strand of DATKWS010000231.1, from coordinate 157 downwards.
CGAAGGGAACAAACGATCCGACGTGCTTCGGGACGGTGAAGATCGTGATGAAGGTGCCGTTCAGATCGAACTTCTGGATGCGTTTGTTGTACGTGTCCGCGACATACGCGCCGCCGTTCGCGTCGACGGCGATCCCCATCGGCCGGTAGAACTGTCC
>DATKWS010000230.1:0-11514 GCA_035529435.1 Patescibacteria group bacterium | reverse complement strand
GGCTCAGAAAGACCTTCCGAATGACCCGGGCGGAGGAGCCGCTGTACGTCATGCCGCTCGGGAGGATGGAGTAGCGACTGCCGGGTCCTGCAGCGGGCGAACCTGCTCATCAACTGAAATCCGACTGAATAGACGCAACTTACATTGAGTGATCGCGTACTACTATAATGCCAAAAATGCGATTGATACTTCCTCAATAGTCGGAGGTAGCCGACATGAAATGGGACCGCCATTATCGATTACAGGGACTCGCGATTTTCTTTGTCATGTGCACCTCGCTCCAATTGCCGGCAGCCGCGAATGGATGGGAGACCGTGAAATTCGCCGATTCGCCGGCTGTCATCGAGCCCGCAATTACATACGTGTCACAGGCACCCGCGATCGATGGGGTGCTCGATAGCTGCTTGCAGGATCTGCCGATTCGTCGTTTCACCGTGGTCGAGAAATCCGCATCCGACAATCCGGATGTTACCCTGAGCTATCGCCTCGCGTACGGAGCGCAGTTCCTCTACGTTTATATCGAGGCCGAGGCGGAAGAGCTCACGTACCGCGACCGGGCGTATCAAAACGGGGACGGATTTACCGTCGTGCTGACTCATCCCGCACCGGGAAACGCACCGAGCAGAGAGTTCTACGTGCTCGCATGCTCCGCGGTCGATAGAGAGAGCATGGAATGGACGCGGAAGATATTCTGGTATTACAACGTCGATCACATCTTTACCCCGACAAGCGATGACATGAAGGTGGCCTTCCTTGACGGGAACGGCACGATCACGTTCGAGCTCCTGCTCCCCTGGAACGACGTTCATCCCTACCATCCCTGGCTGAGCGACGGAATCGGCTTCAACCTCGCCATGGCCAAGGCTATCGGAAAAAAAGACGTGAATTCCTACAGGGTCGTCGATGCGGGCATCGGGGACGAGAACAGCCCGCGCGAGTACGCGCTGCTCCGGTTCGAGCAACCGCAGCACGTCGGCGATCCACAGACGTTCGTGCTCCTCGATCGAAACAACGTATCCGAAGGCGATACGCTGCATGCGCGCGCGGTCACCGTCGCCGCGCAGCCGACCAGGGAAGATCTGGTCGTCTTCACGCAAACGGGCGAGAAAACAATCATCGATTATTCAATAGCGAGCTATGAATGCGGACCGGGACTCACGTTCGATGATTTCGCCGTGAAATCATCCAGTTGGCCGGCGGGCGGTTACGTCGCGAAGTGGCAATCACAGGTAAACGGCTCCGAGGGGGAATCGGGTTTTTCGATCCTCCCGCCGTTCGATGCCGCTGCACTGAACCGCCGCCTCGACGAAGCGTGCAAATCACTCTCGCCGGGGAGCTATACGACCCACGAATTCACGATCGAAGAAATTGAAGCGGACCTCAAGGAACTCTATCCATATGAAACGGCCGCTCCGCAGCGCATTAGGATCTCTCGGTTGATCGACTACATCGAGAAAGCCGAAGCGGGCAGCGATCAATTTGCCAGCCGGCGGGAATGGGTGCGGATGGCTTACCGATCCAAGCTCGACAACACGCTTCAGCCATACGTGGTCTGGATACCACGGGACTTCGATCCGAACAGGAAATACCCGCTGCTCGTTTTTCTTCATGGGAGCGCGTCGACGGAGGCCGACATCAGGGGTTGGGAGAACACGATCCCCGAGGGCTTCATGGCGTTGGGCCCGCGCGGCCGGGGGCCCTCAAACTTTTTCTGCTGGGACAACGCGCAGACGGATATCGCGGAGGCCATACAATCCGTGAAGGAGAATTTCCCCATCGATGAGCGCAACATATTCCTCGCCGGATTCTCGATGGGAGGCTACGGTGTCTATCGAACATTCTATGAAACTCCGGGGACGTACAGAGCGATCGCCGTATTCTCGGGTATACCCAAAATCGGATTCCACCCCGAGGCCGCCGAGGACGCGAAGATTATCGATTTCACTCAAGCGGAAAACATCAAGATATTCAGGAAGGTGCCGGTTTTTATCTTTCACGGAAAGCGCGACTTGAACGTATCGTACGATGAGACCGAGCGATTCGTCGACCAGCTCGAGCGCGCGGGCGCATCGGTTCAATTTCACGCGGAAGCCGACAAGGGACACGAGAGTCCGAGCGACGAGACGATTCGCGCCTTCTTCGATTGGGTCGACGCGGTGCGCCAAGAGTGATTTCGTGAATCAAGAAGAGTCGTTTCCCGGAGCCGGCCTCCATGCGATTCGTCGCCCGGCCGAGATGCGCGGGCGCACATGCCCGGACAGTACACCTATTCGGTTCAGGCTCCCGATGATCCGGCTCCCCGCACGCAATCCTCTTCATAGCCACTCTCTGTTTCGAAGACTCCAGGTTGACATCAAGAAACCGGCTGCTATGATAGCAATAACAACGCGGACGGAAAAAACAGAAGGCGCCGCTCATGTCATTCGAGAGGACGGATGGATTTGGCGACATCAACCATCGTATCAACGCTATAATTGTTGGAATCGGTAAACCGGAAGGTGGCGATCCCATTCGGCAGGAGGACCCACTGATTTCCGCCGAATCCCATACTGAAAGGAATCCGATGGGTGCGGCCATTCTTGCCGCGATAGGGTAATCCGTCGAAAGCCAAGTGGTAGGTAAAGTCGCCGTATTCGTTCCTCTCCCCTATGGGCAATCCGGCTACCTCGGTCAGAAACATCGCTTCCGCCAGGCGGCCGGCGTGGAGAATCTGTCGTCCCTGATACCGGCCACCGTTCTGGAACAGAATCGAAAGCTTCGCCATGTCATCGATGTTGGGATACAAACCGTATCCGAAGGGGGGCAAACCCATGCTCCCGTCCGGTTCGACGGTCCGCATGATCGGCGCGTACATAATACCTATGGGTCTATAGACCTCCGCGAGCACCATCTCCCAGATGTCGGCATCCGGCCCCTCTTTGCTTTTCAGGAAGCCGTCCATGGCCGCCGACAGGATGAACGTGTTGATGGAGTTGTAGCGGGCGACTTCGCCCGGCCCCCACGGATAATCTGCATAGGAAAAGGCGATATCCATCTTTTCTTTCCTGCTCTTCGCGCGCAGGAACGTCAGGAACTTGGGTTGGTCTTCGTCTCCCTGCATGACATTGGGTTCTACGCGCTCCGGCATATTATCGCCGACGCCGGTGGCCATGTTCAACGCGTCGGCGAAGGTAACGGATTTCCAACCGTCGTGGGCAGCCGTGATCGCGACATAGTCTGCAACCTCGAGATCAAAGACATCCGCGCCGTATTTCTCCCCCAAACGCAGAAGAGCGACCAACGCCCCCATGGCTTTGGTCAACGAGTACGCGGCATGCCGCATATACCGGCAGTAGGGATAATCGCCGTAGCGCGTGTAGCACGGTTGTACGTACAACGTGCCGTTCCAGATCAGACCGGTGGCACTTATCTCCTCACGGGGGATCCCCCCGTTGAATATTTCCAGCAGTGTGGAGTCCGCATATTCGCCGAGCGCCGAGAATGGAAGAATAGGAATCTCGGTCCGCTTTTCTTCCGCAAATCGGGCCGCAAGAGCATCCCTGTTTTCAAGTGAATGAGGCGTGTACGTCGCTGGTGTGATGCCCCAGAAATCGGCCTGGTACGTGGGAGATGTTTCCTGGGTCACCTGTAAGAATAGAGGCGTCATGTGCGTTTCATCGTAAGCGAACGTGGCCAGCCCGTTATGTATGTCGTTGAAGCGATCGTTCACCAATGCAAAAGGGAAGGACGCCCGCGACATGCCGCCGTCACCCGGTTCGTGCCAAACGGTGCCCGGAGATAGAATAATGCGCCAATAGTTCTTGTCGCCGAACGCGAGTATGGTTTCGCGCAATGTCGGCACGAGGCGGTTCTCGTACGTGAAAAAGTCTGCGGCGATACCCGGAAAATAGTTCCACGGCCGGGCGGAATCCGCTTCCCCGCCCGAGTTGTGCATCACGAATTCGGGTACAATGAGCGTGCCTTCGAGCTCGTGTCTCGCGGCTTCCCATTTTCCGAGCGGCGTGAAGTACCGGTTGTGGAGAGGCACCGTGTCCTGGTATTCGGAACGCATGAGCTCCGCAAGCGTCAGCCTGTCTCGTGGCCCCGCAGGAAAACCGTCGTCGGATTCTCGTTCCTGACAACCCTGCGCTATCAAGGCAAGCACCATGGTTGCCGTCAGTAGGCCCTTCATCGCTGCACGCATCAACTTCTGCCTCCTCACGTTATCATGGTTTTTGTTCCCCTTAAGCGAAGTACGTCCCCACGCCCATATTGTTGCACACACGCCGCCCAAGGGAGATATGTTCGCCGAACCATCGGCTCACGAGATTGAGGGAGCTGATGCGGGCAGCGCCCCAAGGGCAGCGAGGATAGAATCTGGCTCCCCGGATAGGACTCGAACTCCTCCCTCCCCGCTCGACATCATATCGAGCGAGAACACGTCTTTTTGATGTTACATGACGCGCTGCCGGGGCTGCTCATGCTCACGGCAGCGGGGCCCGCAGTATGTGGATGTCGTCTATCCATACCGTGCCGCTGCCGTCGATCATGAGGTTGAGCTTGACGTTGTCGGGATTCTGCCCTTTTTTCAGGTAGAACGGTATCTCCTCGGTGACCCATTCGTTGGTTCCCGACAGGGGCGAATCGAGCCCCCGCGAGAACGCCTCGCCCACACCCGGCATGCGGCAGTACATCTCGAGGTAGGCCTTGCCCTTCACATTCTCGGTGCGCAGCTTCGCCCGGTAGATGAGCTTCGCGTTCTCGACGTCGATATCGCCCGTCTCGACGAGCCGCACGATGGCCGGACCGCCGGCGTCGATCCGTATCGAACCGTTGCCGTCACTCGTGATCTCCGTATCGAGCGTCACGCTGGAGCGGGTGATTATATCTTCGACCGAGTCGAGGGGATAATAGAGTATTTCCTGCTCCTCGGCCTGCTTGCCGGAGCACCCGAACAGCATGATTAAGGCCGTGCACGCGATGAGCCGTACCATCAATCCCTTTTTCATACGATAATCCTCCCTGGTGGCGGCGGTATCCCGCCCTGATTGGATCAACCCTCCCCGAAGATCTTCTCCAGGTGCCCCGTCGGCGGATGCCATTTCTTGAGGCTGAAGAGAACGATCACAACGAGAGAGACAACGATACCCGCGATGAATCCATGGATGCCGAGCGGGTTGCCGAGCCACGTCCAGACGAGGGCGGTGGCGGCGCCGGCGATCATCGAGACGAGCGCGGCGAGCTTGCTCGCGCGCCGCCAGTAGATCCCGAACAGGAGCGGCCAGAGATTCGTCGAGGCGATCACGGCCCACGCGAAGCCGGTAAGGACCAGGATCAAGGCCGGCGGTTTGAGCGCGATGGCGAGGGCGATGAGCCCGACGACGGCGCTGACGAGCCTGTTTGCAAATACCTCCTGATCGCTCGTGAGCTTTTTGCCGAGACCGTTCTGGTAGATATCCCGCACGAGGGAGCTCGATATGATGATGAGCACGCCCGCGAAGGTCGACATGCCGGCAGCGACGACACCGGCCAGGAGCAGGGCCGCGCCCCACGGCGAGAGAACGGTCTTCGAGAGCATCGGTATGGCAAGGTCGGGGCTCTCGAGGCTCGGGAAGAGGACCCGCGAGAGCGCGCCGTTCAGGTACGGGATGATCGCGATGGCCGCTCCGACCGTGACGATCACCGTGCCGAGCCGGAAGGTTTTCGTGTCCTTGATCGAGTAGAACCGGATGAGGAGCTGCGGCATCCCCCACACGCCGAGGCTCACGACGAGGCAGAAGCTCACGAGCCCCGCCCATCCCCACACGCCGGGGGTCGCGACGAATCCCGTATCGATCGCCGCGAGTTTCTCAAGACCCGCGCTGAGGCCGCCGACCGCCTGAAGCGTGCGGAAGGTGAGAAGGAGCAGGGCGAAGATCATCACCCACGCCTGGAGGAACCCGGTCCACACGACCGCCGTGTACCCTCCCATCACGACGTAGAAGATGATGACGAGCCCCGATATCAGCACGCCGCCCCAGTACGGGAGGTCCATCAGCACCTGGAAGGCGTTCGCCATCCCCTTCACCACGCTGACATTATATATAATGAGAAAGAGAAACATGACCATGGCGGAGAAGACCCCCGCGGCCGGCGAATCGTACCGCTTGGCGAAAAATCCCGAGATCGTGCTGACCCCCATGCGCTCGCTGAAGACACGCACCCGCCGTCCCATGATGATCCAGCAGAGCGTGCATCCGACGAGCACGTTGATCGCCCCGATCCAGATCGTCGCCATGCCGAACTTGTACCCGAACCCACCGCCCCCGATAATCAGCACCGAGCTGAAGTAGACCGCGATAAAGGAGAGGGCCGTCACCCACGGACCGATCGTCCGCCCTCCCAGAATGAAATCCTCCGCGGTCGTCGTGCGGCGGGCTCCCCATATACCGATCCCCATGAGAACACCGATATACAGGAACAGAACGAGTATGCAGGCTCCCAGCAGGCTCACGGCGCCCCCTTCCGTGAATGGTTACGTGCGTTTTCCGTTTCGTCGCTTGTCGTTCACGGCCCAGACGACGGCGGCGACGATGCTCGCCGCCGTGACGATCAAAGCCATGAACGTTCCCCACGGCATGTTGAACGGACCCATAATTGTCCTTTCCATTCAATCAGTACTTGAAATAGATCTCCCAGCGCAGGAAATGCGCCGTATCGGCGCCGTCATGGTAATACGAACCCGGATCGAACCGCTCCCAGAGCAGGTGACCCGAGAGATACTCCGTAAACGACCACTTCAGCTGCGCGGTCATGAGCGTCCCGCGCCGCTGGCCGTCACCGAACATCGCGAGAAACCTCCACTCCTCGAGGCCGGCGTCCCACACCTGCGGCGCCTCCTCCGGCGTCGAGACCAGGTACCCCCGGGCAATGAGCTCGAGCCGCTCGTGCGGTTTCAGCGTGACGCCCAGGTACGGTGCGAACATGTTGGTCCAGTAGGCGACTCCCGTTTCCCTGATCAGCGTATAGATGTAGAGCTCACTCCATTTCGGCCAGCGGCCGTACAGCGGGTCCCACCCCTCGTAATCGGCCGTCTTCGGATCGTCTCCCGAGAGGTAGATTGCGCCGGCCGTGAACTTCGGCTCGAGCGGCGCCGGTACGGCGTACGTCGCGTGGAAGTATCCACCCGCCCCCCGCCGATCGCCGTCTCCGCGCTCCCCCCTCTGTACCGCCAGTTCCCCCGCGATACCGAGACGCTCGTACGGCGAACCCGACACGCGCACGCCGAATGTGTGCAGCTTCGTCTCCAGCAGTAAATCGTCTTCCTGCTTCTCGCGTTTGAACTCGTAATATCCCTCGAACCTCAACCGCGAGAGCTTCTTCTCGGTGAAATAGAGACCGGCCCCCGTCTCGTCCCATTCGATGAGGGGCTTCTGCTTGCTGTTGATCCGCGGGAAATACTCGTCCCGGTGCGGGTCCGAGATCACGTGCAGCTCGAAGGACCGCTCCTCGTCCTCGACGATCATACGGAATGCATTCAAATATGCCGTGCGCGAGCCGTCGAGGGGCCCGCCGTCCAGCAGGATGAAGCCCTCTCCGAGCATGATATTCTGGCGCCCCACGATGACCGACACCGGCGAGCCGCCGATGCGATCGAGGCGAAGGTAGAGGTTCTCGAATATCAGTTCGTCGATGTCGAAATCGGTGTCCGGTTTCATCCAGTGCCGGTGCTCGTTATTGAGCATCGCGTAGAGCTCGATGCCCTCGGACGGCCGCAAGCTCGCCCATAACTGGGAGCGAACACGGATATAGTTCCGGTCGTCGTCGGTGTCATTCTCGAGATCGATGCCGTTCAGGATATACGCCTGTCTGATCCGCTCGGCGAATCCCCACTTGAAACGGGGCGCCGCCGGTTCCTCACCGGCCGCGGCTTCCCGGACAATCCCGAAGGGGAACGATGTGAGAACCATGAGCATCATCACACACAGAATCGCCGAACGCATTCGCATTGTCCAATAACCTCCTGCATTTCCCGTTACCGACGGCTGCATCGCACCGGCAGTCCGTCATCCAACCAGTCTCTTCGTGATCTCCGCAACGTGCCTGCCCTGGAACCGCGCAACGGCCAGCTCGTTCTCGCTCGGCATCCTGCTCCCGTCGGGACCGGTGATCGTCGAAGCGCCGTAAGGGCTCCCTCCGCTCACCTCGTCCACGATGGAGAGGCCCTTCTCCGAATACGGCACCCCCACGATGATCATACCGTGGTGCAGCAGTGTCGTGTGGAAGCTCGTGATCGTCGTCTCCTGGCCGCCGTGCTGCGTGGCGGTCGATGTGAAAACGCTCCCCACCCTGCCGATCAGGGCGCCCGCCGCCCAGAGCTGTCCCGTCGCATCGAGAAAGGCCCGCATCTGTGCGGGCATCATGCCGAAACGGGTCGGGACGCCGAAGATGACGGCATCCGCCTCGGCGAGATTGTCGACCGTCGCGACCGGGATGTGGGCGAACCGCTTTTTCGCCTCGATCGCGTTCATCTTCCCGAGAATCTCGTCACCGAGGGTCTCGGGAACCTGGAAAACGCCCACCTCGGCGCCGGGCACTTCCGCGGCGCCCTCGGCCACGGCACCCGCCAGGGCATACACGTGACCGTAGAGACTGTAAAAAATGATGTTGATCTTCATGAGCCCCCCCTTGAATATGCGAATCGCTCCGCAACACACCCCTTCGCCGGCAATGGTTGTTTTACCTAGATTAAGTCAGATCGCTCGGGTGATGCAACGAATTTCACATGAGACTACCGGTCGCCGGCAAAATATGTTATTATTAAAAATAGAGATAGCCAGAGCCCCGCCGTTCGTGGATGTACCTGAGCCGTCCTTTTATCTCGCCTGCGAAGGACATTTCCCAGGGGGAGGAGATCACCGTGAAACGGATTCTCGTATCACTCACCATAGTCTGCATTCTTTTTTGCGTCTCCGGCGGGAGCGCCGCCGAGCGCGGCAAGCTCGGCGCATCGCTCCGGCTGCTGAAGGACCTCCGCGGGGATCCGGGCCTCGAACGGGGGATGCTCGGCGCGGCGGCAGGCGCGCTACAGGCTGAAACGATCATCCTGACGGTGAAATTCGAACATGTTCTCTCACCGGCGGAGATCGCCGGGTACGAATCACGCGGCGCTTCGTTTTTCTACCTCGACGGCGAGGTCGCGCGGACACGATCGATCTATCCGGTCCGTGTCCCGTGGTCGATGGTGGACGAGATGGCGGGGCGCAGGGACGTGCTCCGCCTCGAGGGGAGCTGGCGGCCAGCGGTCTATCCGCTCCTCGATGTGAGCAATCCCGAGGTCGAGGCCGATTCGGCGTGGCACCATGCCGATCCGCTCGGGAATCCGCTCACCGGCACGGGACTGCGGATAGCGGACTTCGATACCGGCATAGACGTCTTCCACCCTTCGTTCTTCCGTGCCGACGGCGATACGTTCGACTGGGTGGATTTCGACGGCCTCGGATTGTTCGATCCTCACTGGGACGGCATCGATCTCAACCGGAACGGCCAGTTCGACACGGGTGAGAACCTCGACTATTTCGACGGTTGGATCTACGATCCGGCGCATGTATGGGGTTACGGCAACCCCAACAACGCGGACAACGGCCTCCAGACATACTGGGACTGGCTGTACAACGACGCCAACGCGAACCGCGTCCGTGAATACGGAACCGCGGACGGGTACACGGAGTCCGATCCCACATTCGGGGAGCGACTCTTCGTGCATCTTGACGATAACGGCAACGGGTATATTGAACAGGGCGAGAAGCTCGTCGCTCTCGGCACCTCGAAGATAGCGGCCACCATGAACAGCGATGAGACGGAGCGCGTGCGCGGCGTCGACCTGATCCTCTCGGACGAGGATACCAACGGCCACGGCACCGCCGTCTCGGGCATCCTCGCCGGCGGCACGGCGGGACATCACATCTTCACCGGCCTCGCCCCCGGGGCGGAAGTTCTCGCGGGAAACTTCTTCGCCGACAATCCGATCTCGCTCCTTATCCCGTGGGCGCGCGGGCGGGGGGCCGATGTGATGCTGTACGAGTTCGGCGGATTCGTCTTCGACTACCTCGACGGTTCGTCGCTCGAGGAGGAGCTGATTTCGATCGAGAACGAGACGATCATACAGATCACCCCATCGGGAAACCTCGGCCGCGGCGACAAGCATGCGATCGCGACATCGCCGGCCGCGGACTCGGTGGTGCTCTATTTCAATGTTCCCTGGAGCGATATCAACTATCTCTACCACACGACCCTCTGGACGACGGCGGAGGGCGATCTCACCTTTCGCCTGACGAGTCCGTACAACGATCAGGTGACACTCGAGGGGAGCGTCTCCGATCTCAGCGGGTATTATATCTGGTTCGAGAAATCGACGAGCCCGCGCGGCACCTGCGCGCTCGACCTCTACGTCTACTCCAACTTGCGGCCGAGCTGCGTGGGCGACTGGGAACTCACCATCGTCAATAATACCGGCGGCGATATCGAAACGATCAACAATATCGCCGACGAGGTATCATCGTGGGCCGACGGCGTTGAGTGGCAGAACTTCGCGACGGATCAGCGGAACGTCACCTGGCCGGCGACATCCGACAGCGCCTTCTGCAACGGCTCGTACTCCACGCGCGGATTCGAGGGGTACGAGGGCGTCGGCGGCGGCACGGTGCCCACCGGCGAGATCAGCGTCTTCAGCGGGAGGGGCGAGCGGATAGACGGCAAGCACCTCCTCGATATCTGCTCACCCGGCAACTACGACGTCTACTCGACGCGCTCGCACCAGGACTCCGGTGGGTACCCGCTCGGATGCTACCGGCAGTTCAGCGGCACCAGCGCGGCGGGACCGCACGTGGCGGCGGCTGCGGCGCTCGTGCAGCAGGCATTTCCTTCCGCAACGATGGACGAGGTGGCCTACCTCCTCGCCTCCCACGCGGCTGCCGATTCGTACACGGGTGACGTCTACAATGATACGTGGGGATACGGAAAGCTCCGCATCCTCGGGGCGGTCGGCGTGGCCACGGCCGTCGAGGACATGGCGATGGGGATGACGCCACCGGACTTGCTGCTCGACCGTAACTACCCCAACCCGTTCAATCCGACGACGTGGATACCGTTCTACCTGCCGTCGGACGGCGTGGCGCGCATCACGATATACGATGTCCGCGGCGCGGTGGTGAAGGTGCTGCGCGACCGCTGGATGCCCGAAGGAGCGCACAGCATCCGCTGGAACGGTGACGGTGCCGGCGGGCGCGCCGTGGCGTCGGGTATATACTTCTGCGTCTTGGAGCACGCTGGCGAGGTGCAGTCGCGCAAGCTGGTGCTGTTGCGGTAACGGCGTTGCGGCGACAACGAGCGGCTTGACAGCGGGTTTTCCGTTTCGTATACTTGTAGAGGATTCCTCCCCTTTTTGTATTCTCACCGGGAGGGCGTTATGAACAGGGTACGTTCGTTCATCGCGTGTGTCGCCGTTGTTCTCGCTCTTTCCACGATCTCCAATTCGAATCGGATCGAGCACCAGTA
>DATKWS010000229.1:0-33356 GCA_035529435.1 Patescibacteria group bacterium | reverse complement strand
CGCTGGGGTATACCCGAGTACCGGCTCCCCAACGAGATCCTCGACAAGGTGGTGCGCGCGATTCTCGAGTCGGGACCGATCACGGTCAAGGCCAATACGGCCGTCGGACGGGACATCGATCCCGAGGAGCTGCTGGAAGGGTACGATGCGATATTTCTCGGTATCGGACTCTCACGGAGCCGCGTCCTCGGTATCGAGGGGGAGGAGGGTGACGGTGTGGAACCGGGGCTCGAATTCTTGCACCGGGTCAATAGCGGTGAGCGGACCGATCCCGGAAAGCGGGTGGTGGTCGTCGGCGGCGGCAACACGGCGATGGATGTCGCGCGATGCGCGCGCCGCGCCGGGAGCAAGGTCACCGTGGTCTACCGCCGTACGATGAACGAGATGCCGGCGATCGCCGACGAGGTCGAGGAGGCGGAGCGAGAAGGCGTGCAATTCCGCTATCTCGCAGCTCCCCGAGAGATCATTCGTGACGGCTCGAAGCTTTCAAAGGTGGTGTTCCAGGAAATGGAACTCGGCGAGCCGGATGAATCCGGCAGGCGCCGCCCCGTTCCCGTCGAGGGAAAGACCTTCACGATGGAAGTCGATACCCTGTTCACCGCGATCGGCGAGAAGGCGCATATCGATCCGTTCGAGGGCGTTGTCGACTGCGAATGGAACCTCGTGAGGACGAACGGTTACTCGGGGGAGACGAACCATCCGAAGATATTCGCGGGCGGGGATGTCACGACCGGTGCGGCGAGTGTCGTCGAAGCGATCGCGGCGGGGAGGAAGTCGGCGGAACGCATCGCTCGCGTTTTTACCGGCGCACCCGAGCCGGCCGAGCAGGAGCCGGTGGTCATCGGCATCGAAAATATCAATACCGTCTATTTCAACCGCACGAACCGGACACTCCCGCCGCGGGTGCCGGCCGATGAGGCGGTGAAGGGATTCCAGGAAATATATGCGGGATTCGACGGCGAGCTCCTGCATCGCGAGGCGGACCGGTGCTTCTCGTGCGGCGTCTGCAATTTCTGCGATAATTGCTGGGTGTTCTGCCCGGACGTTGCGATCCTGCGCAAGGAGAACGAGTACGAGATCAATTACGACTACTGCAAGGGATGCCTCGTCTGCGTCACCGAGTGTCCGCGCAGCTGCATTTCGACCCAGGAGGAGGGAAAATGAAAAAGGTCATCATGGGGAATCATGCGATCAGTTACGGTGTTCGGGCGGCCGAGGTGAAGGTCATCTCCGCCTACCCGATCACTCCCCAGACGCAGGTTGTCGAACTCCTCTCTGAGATGTGCGCCAGCGGCGAGATAGATGCGAAGTTCATCAAGGTGGAATCGGAGCACAGCGCAATGGCGGCCGTCGTGGGCGCCTCGGCGGCCGGTTCACGCGCATTCACGGCCACGTCGTCGCAGGGACTGCTCCTGATGCACGAGATGCTGCACTGGGCGGTCGGGGCGCGTCTGCCGATCGTGCTCGCGAATATCAATCGCGCGGTCGGTCCTCCGTGGAGCATCTGGACCGACCAGAACGACAGCCTCTCGCAGCGCGATGTCGGCTGGCTGCAGATCTACTGCGAGAGTAATCAGGAGACGCAGGATACCGTCGTGCAGGCGTTCAAGATCGCCGAGACCGTGATGCTCCCCGTGATGCTCGTCTTCGACGCATTCTTCCTTTCGCATACCTTTGAGATCGTGGATATCATCGAGAAGGAGAAGGTGCGGGAGTTCCTGCCGCCCTACGAGGCGAAGATCAGGATCGAGTCGGGCACATCGCACTCCTTCGGCAACCTCGCCGGGCCCGACAGCTACATGGAGCTCCGCTACATGATCCAGAAGGCGATGGAGGAATCACGCGAGGTGATACAGCGTGTCGACAAGGATTTCGAGAAGCACTTCGGCCGTAGCTACGGCCTCATTCAGCCGTACCGGTGCGATGATGCGGAGGTGATCCTCGTCACTTCCGGGACGGTCGCCTCGACCGCGCGGGCCGTCATCGATGAGATGCGTGACGAGGGGGTGAAGATCGGCTCGCTGAAGGTGCGGGTTCTCCGGCCCTTCCCGTTCGAAGAGATTTTCGAGGTGCTCTCCCGCGCCAAAAAGGTGGCGGTGATCGATCGAAACATCTCGTTCGGGCACCACGGGATCTTCTTCCAGGAGATAAAGAGCGCCCTCTACGGGAGAACCGATGTTCCCATCGCCGGGTATATAACGGGGCTCGGGGGACGCGATGTGACACCCGCCGTGATCCGGGAGATCGCCGACAAAGCCATGCACGACAAGAGTCCCGAGCGGAACATAAACTGGATAGGAGTGAAGCTATGAGACCGGCCGTTATTCCGACCGACGAGTTCATGACATCGGGGCACCTGGCCTGTCAGGGGTGCGGGGCCACGCAGGCGATGCGCTACGCCCTGAAGGGATTGGGACCCAAAACAGCACTCGTCATACCGGCGTGCTGCTGGTCGGTGATCGACGGTCCCTACCCGCATTCCGCCGTAAAATTGCCGATCTTCCATACCGCATTCGAGACGGGCGCCGTCACTGCGGCGGGGCTCAAGGCGGGACTCGAGATGCGCGGTGACACCGAGACGGTCGTTCTGGCATGGGCCGGCGACGGCGGGACGTTCGATATCGGCATCCAGTCGCTCTCCGGCGCCGCCGAGCGGAACGACGACATTATCTACTGCTGCTACGACAATGAAGCCTACATGAATACCGGCATCCAGCGGAGCTCCGCGACGCCGCCCGGGGCATGGACCACCACGACCCCGGTGAGCAATTACAAGAAGCGCCCCAAGAAGAACATGATCGACATCATGGCGGCGCATGCGATCCCGTACATCGCCACCGCCTCGGTCGCCTATCCGCAGGATATCGTCGAGAAGTTCCGCAAGGCTCGTGGGATCAAGGGAACGCGCTTCATTCAGATACTGGCCCCCTGCCCGACGGGATGGAAGCTCGCCCCGGAGCTCTCCGTTGCGAGCGCGCGCCAGGCGGTGACATCGCGGGTCTTCCCGATACTGGAAATCACCGAAAACGGCCGCAGGCTCAGCGTATGGAAGGATTTCGAGCCGACGCCGTTCCGCGATTACATAGCGATGCAGGGACGCTTCCGCCATCTGAAGGACGACGAGATCGCCGGGCTCGAGGCGGAGAACGAGGCCACCTGGCAGCGGCTCCTCGCCAAGGAGAAGATGCTGGCGAATCTCCCCGGCCTGGAGTCGTAGCAGGGCGGCCGGTCGTATCGCATCATGACCCTCTCACGCTGCATGAGCGGCCCCGTACGCAATACTGCATCCACCGTTTGCAGAATCCCATTCACATTGTGCAAAGGTGGCGTGCAAAAATCCCCATACCCGTCTTGCCGGTCCGGCGGCGCGCCGTTGCCCGTCATTACCTGACGTTCCTTTCAATAAACCTGATTTATTTAAATAAATCTTAAACCCGTCGCCTCCGGTTTCGGACGCCCGATGATGTACTGATCGTAATGGTCCACAAATAGATAGCGCCGCACCCACCGCAATTCGGGACGCACCGACGATTCGACCGGAGCCGCGCATTTTTACCGCGGCCGCTCCAAGGCACGGTTTTTGCGTGAATGCGGGTGGAGCATGCAACGAATGGAAAGACAACCGGCCCGAGGCCGATAAGCGCTATGCTCGGAAACAGTCAAGGATTCTCATGTATCGTGATCATCACAGAATGGCAGGAATCATGTTTATACATAGTATGAAATGCAGGAAACGAACGGGCGCGGGTTTCACGTTGATCGAGTTGATGATCACCATTCTGATACTGGGGCTCGTGGCCGCCCTGGCAATGCCGACGTACGGCCGGTTCATGCAGGACTGGAAGTTGACCGGTGAGGCGGACCAGTTCGCCAGCGCCCTCAGAACGGCACGGTCATCAGCGGTGATGAAGAACATCGATGCCGTGTTCACATTCGATATGGATACCAATACCTATTTCTATTTCGAGGACAACAACAGAAACGGTGTCCGTGACCATGGTGAGTACCGGAGCGATATGTTCGGGCTGTACAACGGTATCGTGATAGCAGCGCATACGCTGTCTACGAGGACACTGACATTCGGCCGCATGGGAAACACGAGGGAGAGCGGCTCGATCACGCTGCAGAACGCCAATAACAACGTACGCACGATCAGGATTTTCGGGGGAACGGGTAATATTTCGGTAGATTGAAAAGGGAGCGACACTCATGTTGCAATCGCAAAAAGGAATCGGCCTTGTCGAGATCATCATCGCAATTCTGATCTTTAGTATCGGTATAACGGCGGCGATGCGAACCCTGCCGGAGAGCAATGCGGCGACGACGCGCTCCAGGAATCTCACCGTTGCGACGAACCTGGCGCAGGAAAAGATCGAGGAGCTGATGGGGACGCCGATCAATGACGCCCAGCTCTCCGCGGGGAATCACACAGATCCCCTCAATCCGTTGGAGCGAATTTTCACCCGTACGTGGAGCGTTACGGACAATGTGCCCCTGACCGATATGAAGCAGGTCACGGTAACGGCGAGTTATACATCGGGCAGCAACGACAATTCGGTGACGCTCACAACGTATCTAACCTCGAGGCGGTAATTCCCTATGAGTACACTGAGAAGCACAAACCCGGCAGCGGGATTCACACTGGTTGAAATACTGCTCAGCATTCTGGTCCTGGGATTCGTTCTGATTTCGGTAACGGGGATATTCATGCTCTACCAGAGAGGGTCCGCCCAGACGACCGAATATGTCGAAGCCCAGCAGAACGCGCGGATCGCGCTCGATTATATCACCGAGCATCTCCGGCAGGCGGGATCGCAGACCGATTATTTCCGCGGGCAGCGTCCCATCGTACATGCGGGGCCCTACCAGATAGCGATCAACGCGGATATCGACAACGGGCAGACGATCGACACGCAGGCGCCGCTTACCTCGATCAACCGGGCGGCCTCGCCGAACAGGGTGCCGCCGTCTGGAACGGCCATCTACACGCCGACCTCGGATTACCAGTCGACGGCCGAGACGGTCGTCTTCACGCTCGATTCCAGCGACGACGGTGCGGTGTCAGGCACCGACCGCGGCGACGATCCCATCGAGAACGGACGCAATACGAACCTGTTCGTTCTCAAGAAGATCGTGTACGGATACAACGGCGCGGGCAGCAACGAGGTCAGGGAATCGGATCTCGCCGTCATTCGCGGGCCGAACCTCGCGCCCGCGTGGATCACCCCACAGCCGCTGTTCCAGTACTTCTACGATCACGACGAAAATCCATCGACACCGGATCGGCTCTGGGGTGACGGTAACGGCGACAACATGCTCGATGTCGGAGAGATCACCGGTATCGGACCGATGCCGAACAACCTGCTCAGCGCGATCAGAAAGGTGAAAATCACAACGGTCGCCGAATCGAACACGTACGACAAGCGGTACGAAACCAACGGCGGATTTCTCGACGTGACGATGACCTCCGAGATCTATGTGCGGAATGCAACGCGCACGAGCGCCATGGTCTACGGACGCGTGTTTCACGATATTGACTCGGACGGGACGATCGATCCCGGCGAAACGGGAATGCCGGGCGTCGAGATCCGCCTGGCCGGGCAGAACCGCAACGTGGTCACCGACAACTTCGGGCTCTTCTATTTCCCGCTTCCCGCCGGTGATTATTCGATTCAGGAGGTCGATCCGCCGGGCTACACATCGACCACGGCTAACCTCGTCTCCGTCACCGTCGTTGCGGGTCAGACGCAGGTCGTCAATTTCGGGGATCTCTCGACGTCGAATATCGGCATTATCGAGGGAACCGTCTTCGAGGATCTCGACCAGAACGGGGTCAAGGGCCAGGACGAGCGCGGTCTCCCCAGCGTCCTGATCTCGCTGGATACCGGAGCACAGACATTCACGGGCAATGACGGATATTACTCGTTTGTCGCCGAGGAGGGCACCTACACGGTCGTCGAGACGGATCCGGCCGGTTTCGCCTCCACGACCCCCAACTCGGCCACGGCGCATATCGTGGACACGGGCGATTCGGTGAAGATCAATTTCGGCGATTATGCCGGAGCCGTCTCCGGGATTCTCGAGGGATACGTATTTCTCGATGTCAACGAGGACGGCAGCCGCAACATCGGTGAAGAGGGACTGCCCAACGTCACCATCAAGGTTTCCAACGGCGATACGACCATGACGAATGCGAGCGGGTACTACCGGTTCAACCTGGAGCCGAATACCTATTCCGTCAAGGAGATCGATCCGGAAGGGTACACGTCGACGACGGTGAATAACTACGAGAATATCGTCATCGCTCCCGACACGACCGTTATACGTGAGTTCGGGGACATTCTTGAGACACGCCAGGACTTCGTCGAGATACACATCTCGAACACCGACCGCGTTCTTTCCGTTACGACGGCCAACCTCGCCGAGGACGATATGTACGATCAGGATATCGTTCTCGGCACGGCGCTCGCCACCGGCATCGGGAACATGCTCGTGTTCCACAACAACTGGCAGAGCTCCACGACGCCGATCGGCGAGCTCTTCGACCACGATCCGACGTACCGGCGTGATGCGGGCCACAATATCAACACGATGCGCAGGTATGACGTCTCCGGGGACGGCACGCCGGATATTCTGAGCGGTCTCGACAACAGCACGGGCAATAATATCCAGATCTGGTTCACGGGAGCCAACGGCGAGCTGAGTACGACGCCCGACATCGCCTATAACACGGAGGGACTCACCGAGGTCATGGATTGCAAGCTGGCCGACTTCAATCTCGACGGCCATTCCGATCTCGTTGCCGGGCTCAAGTCGCCGTTCGGGTATATCGGAGCATTCGAGGTATTCAGTGGAAGCGGGGGCGGAACATACTCCTCCGTGCAGTACGTCACGACGGCCGGCTCGGAGGACGAGGTCGATCTCGGTGCGATATGGGCCGTCGAGACGGCCGATATCGATGGGGACGGCGATCAGGATATCATCGTCGGCTCGCATACCAGCAACTACACGGGGTACATCGATATCTATCGCAACACGGGGTATGCCTCGGGCGTCTTCGCCTGGCATTCGCGGTATATCTCGTTCGGCGCCGTCAATGGCCTGAAGACCGTCGATATGATGGAAGACGACGGCGATGATACCGATTTCATCGCGGCCGTCAGCAGTGCAGCGAGCGAGGGGCATGTTTTACTCTGGCTCAACGACGGCAGCGGAGTCTTCGGGATTCCGGATACGACCGGTTACAGCTTCGGTCCCGACATAACACCGAAGTGGCCCGATGACGGCCTGTACGCGGAAGCCGAGGTCCTCAGCCTGGCCGTGCTGAGCATCAACAACGACGTGTTCCCCGACGTGGCGTACGGCACGAAGAGCTCGGCGTTCTACACGGGGGATATCTATGTCCTGCCGGCATTCGGAACGCTGCCCACGAACGGGATCAAGATCAACACCACCGATTCCGGTGAGATCATCACGATGGATGTGGCGGATTTCAACAAGGACAACAGACCCGACATCGTTGTCGGGACTCGGTCCTCGGCGACACAGGGAAAGCTTGTCGCCTTTTTCGGCAGGGAGATGTAGGGGTCCCGCCGGCCGTTTATGAAAGGATTGGTAGGTATGCGAGGAATTATCGATACGCTCAAAGAAAGAAACGGAAACATACTCGTCGTGACGCTCCTCATCCTGTTCGCCATTTCGATCATCGGCGCGACCCTCGCGATGGTCTCCTCGATGGATCTCAAGATAGCGGGCAACCAGCGGATAACCACGCAGTCGCTGTTCGTGGCGGAGGCGGGACTCAACGAGGCGATACACCGGCTCTCGCTTCCCAATCCGACGAACATCGCGGTCGGCGGATGGACGGGAAACGCGGCGATCGGCGACAGCGAGCCGTACGACCCGCACTGGACGGCGCGTATATACCTCACGAGTCCGGCATCGGCGCCGGCGAGCAGCGGAAGTATCTATTCGACCGGCACGATTCAGGACGCAAACCAGTCGTACCTCGAGTACAGCGAACCGAGCGGGACGGACGGCGTCCTCACGGTTCAGCACAAGTGGATCGACCGTGACGGGGACAGCGCACGGGACGCAAATGAGATCGTCCGGTACGATCCGCTCCAGATCCCGCCCGAGAACTTCAATTCGGGTTTTCCCGTCGAGGTGATCACGGTGACGGGCAGGCAGGGGACCGGCGAGCGGATCATCCAGGCCGAGGTCACGAAGCGGACGATTATGGCCCGGACGCTCGGGGCACTGTATATCGATAAGGCCGTACGGCTTCTCGGTACGTGCTTTTTCTGCGGATACAACCACGACGTGAACACACCGCCGGGCACGACCAACGCGAAGAAGAATCCCTGTACTCCATGGCATCTCTCGAGCGGGCACCTGCCGGGGGTCGTGACGACGGGTGACGTGGTGGATGTCAAGGGGAGCGCCGATGTCGCGGGAAATCCCAAACCGATCGACGACTCACCGACGAATCCCTTCTACTCGCTCGCCGAGGTGCTCGGGCTCACCGACGGCGAGGTGGCATCGCTCCTCGCACAGGCGGACAACACATCGATCGGTGCCACCCTCAACGGGATCACGTACATACAGGGAGATGCAAAGATTAACAGCACCATTACCGGCGAAGGACTGCTCTACGTGACGGGCGATATGACCGGCAACGGGCAATTCCAGTACAAGGGGCTCATATACGTGGAGGGCGATGTCAAGCTGAACGGTGGTGTGTGGATTCTCGGGAGCGTGGTCGTCAGGGGCACATCCGATTTCAATTTCAGTTCCGGTAATGGGGCTATTCTCTACAGCTCCGAAGCGATACGGAACGCCCTGAGCGCCGCGATGCCCTGCATCGTACTGTCGTGGCGGGAGATCTGAGGTATCCACCGGTGATTGCGGCACCGGGCGGGAACCGGTTCACGGTGCTCATCGGCCCATTGAAACCCTCCTGCATATTGAGAAGAGAGGGAGCGTCACCCTGACGCTCTCTCTCGTTTTCGTTGTACCGTCTCAAGTATTCGAAGCGCTCTCGTCCTTGGCGGGACGACATCGAAGCGCCGTTACTCGGGAAGCTTCTTGATGGCGCCCCACGTTGTTTCCTCCTCGGCGCCGAAGCCTTCCGCATCCGATCCGAATGTCTTCGACCCGAGGATGCCGAATTCATCGATCTCATCGCCGGGGCAGCCCATCTCGTTGTAATTCATCAGCACGCCGGCGCCATGTCATACAACGGCAATTCGTAGAAGTTATTATTTTGTTATTGATTAAAATGTCACTCGAGACTTCCGACCGTCTTCTCGACCTCGTCGAGGATGTCGCAGGAGCGAACGAGCTCCTGCATCCTCGTATGATCCGGGTAGAGCGGCCGGTCCACGTCGAGAAACTCGACGTGCCGGCGGATGATCTCCCTGGCCTTCTGCACGCCGCGGCCGAAGGTGTAGTCACGGAAGTCGAGCGCTTGCGCCGCCGCCATGAGCTCGATGCCGAGGATGCCGCACGCATTGTCGAAGATCTGGAAGTTCTTGATCGCCGTGTTCATCCCCATCGAGACGAAGTCCTCCTGATCGGCGGCTGCCGGTATCGACTGGATCGAGGCGGGCGCGGAGAGGATCCGCTGCTCGACGATCTGCATGTCGGCGGTATATTGGCTCAGCATCAGGCCGGAGAACATCCCGGCACCCTTCGTGAGGAACGCGGGGAGGCCGACATTGAGCGCCGGGTGGTTGAGCCGGTTCATGCGGCGCTCCGACATGACGCAGACCATCGTGACCGCCACACCCACCATATCCATCGGGAGCGAGACGGGGCTTCCCTGGAAGTTGGCGCCCGAGAGCTGGATGTTGCGATCGGGGAAAAAGACGGGATTATCGCCGACCCCGTTCAGCTCGATCTCTACCTGTGATCGCGCGTACGCCACGGCGTCGTGTGCGGCGCCGATCACCTGGGGCGTCGAGCGCATCGAGTAGGCGTCCTGGACCTTGCACTTCAACTTTCCCTCGGCGAGATCTCCGCCCGCGATGCACTTTTGAATGGCATTCGCCGTACGGATGGCGCCCGCGAATCCCCTGATCTCGTGCAGCAGGGGGGTGTAGGGACGCATGTTGGCCTTGAGGGCCTCGAGGGTCATTGACGCGGCGATCTCCGCCTGTTTGAACCACCGGTTGGTGTCGTACAGCATGATGGCGCTCATCGCGGTGAGGAGGTTGGAACCGTTGATCGCGGCGAGCCCATCACGCGCCTGGAGCCCGGGGATCGGGATTCCGGCCCGGTCCATCGCGACGTTCCCTTCGAGGAGTTCCCCCTTGTAGTAGGCCTTTCCCTCTCCCAGCAGGAGCAGGGCGAGCTGGGCCATCGGGGCCAGATCCCCGCATGCGCCGACGGAGCCCTTCTGGCACACGTAGGGGGTGACGCCCTTGTTCAGCATCGCGGCGAGGGTAAGGGCGATTTCGGGGCGGTTTCCCGAGTTGCCGTGCACGAGAACGTTGATCCTGCCGGCCATCGCTCCCCGCACGTACTCGATCGGCGCGGGATCGCCGATGCCGGCGGCATGGTTGTATATCAGGTACCGCTGGAAATCCTGCATCTGTTGATCGTCGAGGACGACCTCGGAGAACTCGCCGATTCCCGTATTGACTCCGTACATGATCTCGTGCGCCTCGATCTTCTTCTCGAGCATGCGCCGGCACGCCTTCATCCGGTCGATCGCGGCGGCGGGTATCTCGACGGTTTCGTTGTGTCGCGCGATGCGCACGAGTTTATCTATCGTGAGTCCTGAGCCGTCCAAGGTGATAACCAAGGTAACCTCCCCATTTATAACAAGTTGTTTCTATTCTCGTTCTCCGTATGCATCTCCGGCGTCATACCTGAATATTGATAGGTAAATCGGATGGTGATGTCCATAGAAAAGTAGGGAGCGTTCCCGTTTTTCCGATTTTCCGGTGCCCCGCCGTCCGGTCCGGAGTGCAGCGGCGCGTACGGCGGCGGCGCCGCGCATGAATCCTGAAACGTCGAACGTTTCAAGATTGACAACGGGTTGCAGCGGCTGTTATGTTTCTCTTTCGAAAGTGACGCTGACTCCTGAATATTTCACGTCGGGGGTTTGATCATGAGAAGAACGTTTATCGTCGTGTTGTTCCTGTTGCTGGTGTGTTTTGTCGGCTGCAAGCCGAAGCACCCCTCGGTGGTAACGATCGACCCGGGATTCGATCCCAACAAGGCCGGCACCATTCTGGTCACACCGTTCATCAGCTCCATCTCGGAGGGGGAGGATCCGAACCGTGATTCCGAACGGCTTACGAACAAGATTCTCTGGGAGATGCTCTCGATGCGGACGGATCACACCTTCCTGTCGCCCGAACAGATGCGGTTCGCCGTCAACAGGAGCCGGCTCGATGATGCATACAAGAAGTTCGAGCTCGACTGGATGACCAAACACGAGGCGGATGTCGATTTTCTGCGGAAAGTAAAGGAAGCGTTGAATGTCGATCTCTTGCTGATACCGCACGTCTATCTCTGGTTCAAGGACGAGGCGGATTACCGGGAGGTCGGTACCGCCTCGAGCACACAGGTCGGCATCACGATAACCCTCATCGATCCCGTCTCTGGACTGATCGTGTGGGAGGCCACCGACGAGAACTTCAAGGAGTCGGTGCGGACCGAGGGAGACCGGGCGCGGGTCTCCGTGTCCGGCTGGGACCGGCGCGTCGACGGAGTCACCGTCACCGGCCGCGATATGTATGCGGCGCCGCCGTTCGAGGATGTCACCACACTGGTGCTCGAGGTTCTCATCGGCGCCTTACCGCAGAAGGGAACATTCGATTAGAAATGGACGAACGGTGGATGCGTGAGGCGCTCGGCGAGGCCATGAAAGCGCTGGGTGGGGGTGAGGTGCCGATCGGTGCGGTGGTGGTGAGGGATGGGGCCATCATCGGGAGGGGACACAACGAGATTGAACGCCGGGCGCTGGCGACGGCACATGCCGAAATCCTCGCCATCGAGGATGCCGCACGCACGCTCTCGGACTGGCGCCTCGACGGCTGTTCGGTTTACGTCACCGTGGAGCCGTGCCATATGTGCATGGGCGCCTTCTACCTATCGCGTGTGCAGCGGGTGGTCTACGGTGCGCCGCAGCCGCGGAGCGGTGCATGCGGATCGGTAGACCGGTTCCACGAGGCGGGCTTGATGAATCACGCCATCGAGGTGCGGGGCCGCGTGCTCGAGGATGAGAGCCGTGACCTCCTCCAGGAGTTCTTCGCACAGGTGCGATCGAGAGAAACAAGGCGGAGAGATGCGAGAGCTGGCTGAATCGGCACGATTGGAAATCGTGTGTGGGGCATAACCCCACCGAGGGTTCGAATCCCTCTCTCTCCGCCAGAGACGCGAGACTGGATTCGCGGTGGTATCCGTGGTATCTTCCTGTGGGCGTACGTCAACCGGCCCGACCGGTATGAAGGAGACGAAAAAAGAGCGGAGAGATGCCAGAGCTGGTTGAATGGGGCGGTCTCGAAAACCGTTGAGCAGGTAACTGCTCCGGGGGTTCGAATCCCCCTCTCTCCGCCAGAATAAAAAAACCGGCATCGCATATCGGCAGTACGGAAAAGCATTACGGTGGGGATGTAGCTCAGCTGGGAGAGCACCTCGTTCGCAACGAGGGGGTCGGCGGTTCGAATCCGCTCATCTCCACCACTGTTTGGAGATCGTGCTAGGCGGGGAGGTAGCGGTGCCCTGTACCCGCAACCCGCTATAGCGGGGCCGAATTCCCGTTTGAGGGAGTGTCGTTTTCGAGCGATCGACGACGGTAAGTGGTGTTGAGGGCCAGGTCCCGCGCAATAGGAACCTGTGAAACCCGTCAGGACCGGAAGGTAGCAGCGGTAAGCAGATCTTCCTATGTGCCGCGGACCAACCTGGTTGGAGCTAACCCCGCCGTAAGAGCCGGGAGCGCCTTTCGAGACCGGGTGCACGATCTCCGTAGCCACTGGGTGTGGAGGGTGGTGCATGTCGTACATAGTCCTTGCGAGAAAATGGAGACCGCAAACCTTCGCCGAGGTCATCGGGCAGGATCATGTCACGGTGACACTGCAGAGGGCGGTCGAGAAGGGACGGCTCGCGCACGCCTATCTCTTTGCCGGGCCGCGTGGATGCGGCAAGACAACGACTGCGCGGCTCCTCGCCAAGGTGATCAACTGTGAAAATCCCGACGGCGCCGAGCCCTGCAACACATGCGCGTCATGCACGGCCGTCACCGACGGGAAGCACCTCGATGTGATCGAGATCGACGGCGCCTCGAACAGGGGGATCGACGAGATCAGGGACCTCCGCGAGAAGATCGGGTATACCGCGACGGAGGGACGGTCCAAGATCTACATCATAGACGAGGTGCACATGCTGACGCCGCAGGCGTTCAACGCGCTGCTCAAGACCCTCGAGGAACCGCCGCCGCACGTCTATCTCATATTCGCGACGACCGAGCCGCACAAGGTGCCTCCCACGATCCTCTCGCGGTGCCAGCGGTTCAACTTCAAGAAGCTCGAGCTCGCCGAGATCATCGCACAGCTCGAGAAGATATGCACGCGGGAGGGTATCCCGTTCGACCGGGAGGCTTTGCTCGTTGTGGGGCGGCGGGCGGAGGGGAGCATGCGTGATGCCGAGAGTCTCCTCGACCAATGCGTTTCCGCCTCGGGCGAGCGGGTGGACCTCGCGCTGGTCCGCACGGTCCTCGGACTCGTCGACGCGCAGCTCGTCACGAGCCTCCTCGAGGCGGTTGCGGGGCGCGATAGGCCCGGGGCGCTCGCGATGGTCGATACCGTCGTATCGTCGGGGCTCGATCTCGAGGAATTTTTTCTCGCCTACATAGAGGGACTGAGGAACCTTCTCGTTCTGAGTATCGATGGCGGGACGACCGCCGAGTGGCTGGGCCTGACCAAGGATGAACTCGCCGCGCTGCGCCGGATCAATGAGGAATTCCGCACGGAGGATCTTCTCTGCCTCTTCCGGGCGGCGATGCGGGCTTTCGGCGAATTCAAGGCATCGAGCCAGCCGCGGTACCTTCTCGAGGCGACGATCGCCGAAGCAGCTTCGTGGGACTCGGCGGTCGAGCTTTCCGAGATCCTCAGAACTCTGGAGGGAACCGGCGGCGGACGTGGCGGACAGACCGCGACGGGGGGGGGCACGGCGAGGACTGGTTCCGCTCCGGCGGCGCGGCGAGGTGGGAGCTCGAGCGCACCGGATGATTCCGGAACGGCGAATGCGGGAGATGTGGGCCGTACGGCGCGGGCACCCGGTATGCCGGGTGGCGGTGGGCGGGGTGCTCCGGCGGATACGGGTACCGTTCGGAACGGAATATCCGCCGCCGAGGAGCGCGAACAGCCGAGGGCGGCTCCCTCCGGGGCGCGTGCCGATGATCGCGATCCGCTCTCCGGGATCGGTGGGCGGGAGATGTGGGAACGTTTCATATCGCAGGTACGCGAAGCCAAACTCACGCTCGGTATCTGGCTGATGTCGGCGGAAGTGGTCGGCGTGGAGGGGAACCGGCTCGTCCTCTCGTTCAGCCCGCAGAACCGGTTCGCCAGCGAGATGATACGCGAGGAGAAGAACCGCCGGTATATCGAATCACATCTCGAACGATTTTTTGGCAGAAAGCTGATCATAGCGACTGGTGGGAACGAACGGGTTCAGGGGGAAGAGACCGGGCCGGAAACACCCCGGAATGAAACGGATGAGATCTCAACCCGCACCACGGCGGCGGATGGAGAGAGACCGGATCGGGCCCGGGTTGCGGATCCGGCGATCGAGCGCCTGGTTGCCGAGCAACCCGTTATCAAGCGATTGCTTGCGGAATTCGACGGTGAGATCATCCCGAATGAGCAGTACGAGAGAAGGAGCGGATAATGAAGGATTTCGGGAAGTTGATGAAGCAGGCCCAGCAGGTTCAGGCGAAGATGGCCGAGATGCAGGAGAAGCTCGCGAAACAGACGGTCGAGACATCGGCCGGCGGGGGGATGGTGACGGTGGTGATGAACGGGCAGCACGAAATTGTATCGATCACCATCGACCCCGAAGTGGTGGATCCCTCGGATGTCGAGATGCTCGAAGACCTTATCATAGCGGCATGTAACGAGGCGCGGGCGAAGGTGGACGAGATGGTCAGGTCGGAGATGAGCTCCCTCACCGGCGGATTGCCGATTCCCGGACTCTTCTGATCCCCGCGGGACGAACGTACCCCGCATCCCGTTTCTATCTTTTTAGAACTGATAGTTTTAAGGCAAGGTTCTTGCTAGTAGGGAGTTGGCTATGAATTACGGTCCTCCACTGCTCCAGGTGCTCGTGGAGCACTTCAAAAAGCTGCCTGGAGTTGGTGAGAAAACGGCTCGCAGGCTTGCATTTGCGGTTCTGAACATGGCGGAGGAGGAGGTCAGGAATTTTGCCGAAGCGCTCGTGCAAGTTAAGGAAAGCATCGGATTTTGCAAAAAATGCGGAAATCTCGCAGAAGGAGAGATCTGCTCAATCTGCGCTGACGGCACGAGGACAAGCGGCCAGCTATGCATCGTTGAACGGGCGGCCGACGTTTACGTTCTCGAGAATGCCGGTCATTTCAGGGGCCGCTACCATGTTCTACATGGAGTCTTATCACCACTGGAAGGGGTGGGTCCTGACGACCTGAATCTGGGCGGGCTGGTGCAGAGGATCGAGGAAGAACAGATTCGAGAGGTTATCGTAGCGACGAATCCGAGCATAGAGGGTGATACGACGTCGCTGTACATAGCGCGAATGCTGAAGGAAACGGGTGTCGCCGTAACGAGGCCGGCACGCGGGCTGCCGCTCGGGAGTTCTCTCGAGTTCATCGACCGGGGAACGATAACGAAGGCCCTGGAGGGCCGGGAGCCCATTTAAAAGGATTCTATCGCGGAAAGAGAGAAGGGCGATGGTCAGAACAAACTGGAAGGTTTTCGAGGAAGACTACTGGGCGATCAATACCACCATCCAGGAGCTTCTGAGGAATTCCAACTCGAAGAGCATCATGCTCCTGGACAAGACGGGGCAGATGATATCGAGTGTCGGCGCGGAACCGCAGTTCGACCTGCACTCCTTTGCGTCACTCTGCGCGGCCGATTTCGAGGCGAATGCCCAGCTTGCCGAACTGATCGGGGAGCGCGATTTTTCGACCCTGTACCACCAGGGGAGCAACGAGAGCATGTATCTCGCCCGGGTCGAGCAGAACATCATACTCGTTATTCTTTTCGATAAGAAGACAACCCTCGGTCTTGTTCGCCTGCGGACCAAGAAGGCGGTCGACAATCTCTCGACCGTCATCAGGCGACTCTACGAAAAATTAGAGTACGAGAATGAAGAGATGACCCAGACCCAATTCGATGAGGAATTCGCGGCGGAGGCCGAACTCGAGATAGACAGCCTTTTCACCGACTAAGGGGGAGCGCCTTGTCGCTGATAAACTACTCGTCCCGGGAAATAAACGTGAAGATAGTGTACTACGGCCCCGGGCTGTGCGGTAAGACGACGAACATCCAGTACATCTATGAAAAGGTTTCGCCCGAAACGAAGGGGAAATTGATCACGCTGGCGACCGAGATGGATCGGACGCTGTTCTTCGATTTCCTTCCCCTCGAGCTGGGGACGGTCAAGGGATTCAAGACGAGATTCCATCTGTACACGGTGCCGGGCCAGGTCTATTACGATGCGAGCCGGAAGCTGATCCTCCGCGGCGTGGACGGCGTCATCTTCGTCGCCGACTCTCAGGCGAGCCGCTGCGACGCGAATATCGAGAGCCTCTACAACCTTCATGAGAACCTCGGAGAGTACAATCTAAAGCTCGAGGAATTGCCCTACGCCATTCAGTACAACAAGCGGGATCTCCCCGATGTCATATCGGTGGATGACCTCCAGGAAGAACTCAACCCGAAGAGCTCCCCGTCGTTCGAGGCGGTGGCGATAAACGGCGCCGGTGTCTTCGACACCCTGAAGTCGGTCGCCAAGGCGGTGCTGAGGAACCTCTCCTAGACAGTTCCATCTCCACTCCACCATTTCAGCATGCCGGCGGGCATCATCCGCTTGTGCACCGCCGTCGGCGAAAAAACTGTTACCGCAATCCCGCCGGGGCTAGTATAGTACCATGGTCGGATCATTCGCCCCGCGTGTTCGATGGCATGGTACGTGTGGAATGACATGGCGATCATGAGACGCATCCTGTACGTGGAGCAGAATACGGACGGCACCGTCGGCGGATCGCACTACTGCCTGCTCGACATGATCAGACATCTCGACAGGAACCGGTTCGATCCGCTGGTCGTTTTCTACCGTGAGCATTCCCTTCTCGAAGAGTTCCGGCGTCACTGCCCGGTCTTCATCATGCCGTCGCCCGCCGGCGTTGACATCGTGTCGAGGCTGCCCGGCGGCGCCGGTCCGTTCCGCCCGATCGTCCGTCTCATGCAGAGGGCGATCAATCTGATCCGGTACGCCATTCCCTCGTACATCAAAAAAGTACGGTTCCTCCGCCTGCATCATATCGATCTCGTGCATCTCAATAACGCCGTGAACAGGGGGTACGACTGGGTGCTGGCGTGCGGCGCGGTCCGAGTGAAATGCATCACACACAACCGTGGACCGTTCCGGCTGTCGCGATCGGATAGGGCCTTTGCCCGGCGGTTCGACGCCGTCGTTTCGATAGCCGGTTTTCTCCGTGACGAGCTCGAGCGCCAGGGGATCGAACGGACCGGGCGATCGGTGGTCGTCAATGACGGCATCGATGCGGATGATATCACATCCCGCGTACGCAGGCCGCCCGACGCGGTGCGTCGGGAGCTCGGCATCGCACCGCACGATCCCCTGATCGGAATCGTGGGAAACGTCAGGGCGTGGAAGGGGCAGGATGTCGTCGTCAGGGCGGTGGATCTTCTGAGACGGAAGCATCCCGCGCTGCGTTGCCTCGTCATCGGTGGGATATCGGATACCAGGCGGGACGATCGGGCCTTTCTACGATCATTGGAGTCGTATGTCGCCGGGCGCGGCCTCGGCGAGCATGTCCTGCTGTTGGGATTCCGCGATGATGTACCCGACCTCGTGAACGCACTCGACATACTGGTACACGCCTCCACCGCCCCCGAGCCATTCGGTCGCGTGATCCTGGAGGGAATGGTACTGGAGAAGCCGGTTATCGCCACGAATATCGGCGGTCCCCTCGAGATCGTCGAGGATCGTGTATCGGGATTTCTCGTGCCGCCCGATGACGAATCGGCTCTCGCCGCGGCAATCGATACCCTGCTGGCCGATGCGGCGCTCCGTGAACGGATCGCCCGGGCGGGAAAGCATCGGGTGGTGAACACATTCCACATCAGGAACCACATCGATGCGATACACGATCTGTACGAGGCGCTGTTGCCGTAGCGGAAGCGGTCGATGACCGGCGGACGCCGTTGCCCAGCGAAGCCGCGCCGCCCGGTGACGCGCAGGGCGTGGGGCACGCGAACCGGCACTGCATGCGGAGGGGATCTTGAATTTTCTTGCCTGATTTCGTATGTGCCGGTATGGTGCAACCGGTGTCATTCAAAAGAGCGATGATGAAGAAGCATATCGTCACACTGTTCGGTTCGTTTCTCTACACGGGATTCGCCCCCATCGCCCCGGCTTCGTTCGCGTGCCTCGTATGGCTCGTCGTCTACCTGGTCGTACCGGGAGGCCGGTGGCTGTCGCACCCGTTCGCTCTCGTGGTGGTCGTACCGCTCGCCATCTACCTGTCGGGTGAGATGGAACGGTACTACGGCACGGACGCCTCGTGCATCGTAATCGACGAGTTTGTCGGGATGCAGATCACCTTTCTCTTCGTTCAGCCCTCGCTCACGGCGGGATTGATCGGCCTCGCCCTATTCCGGATATTCGATATCGTGAAGCCGTTCCCGGTGGGAGCGGCCGAACGGCTTGGCGGCGGCACCGGTGTCGTCCTCGATGATATCGTGGCCGGCATCTACTCGCGTATTGTAATGCTCGTGCTGCTTCGTGTTCTTTCCATCGCGTGACCGGTGACTCATGGAACGGGTTGAAATCATAGCGGTCGGGGACGAGATCCTGCGGGGGGAGGTGCGGGAGTTCAACAGCTCCTTTCTCTCGCGGGAGCTTGCGCGAATCGGGCTCGCACCGGTGCGCGTGATGGTGCTTCCCGATGATGTCGCCGTCCTCGAGGAGGCTGTCCGGGAGGGAGTGTGCCGGAGCACACTCGTTGTCGTTACCGGCGGCCTCGGGCCGACCGTCGATGATGTGACCGTGGAGGCGGTGATACGCGCGCTCGGGGGGAAGAGCGAGGTGCGCGACGACATTGTGCATCAGGTGGAGGCGAGGTTTCGTGAGCTGGGGCGCCCGATGCCCCCCGCGTACCGCAACCAGGCACGGGTACCCTGCGGGGCGGTGGTTCTTCCGAACACCGTCGGGGCCGCCGTCGGCCTCAGGCTCGGAGGCGCGGACTGCGATCTCTTTCTTCTCCCCGGTGTTCCCGGTGAGATGCGGGAGATGTTCAACCGATCGGTACTTCCCGCCGTCTCCGGGCGGGGAACGAATCCGATGCGCCGCCTCGCGACAATCGGGCTCACCGAAACGGAGCTCGAGGAGCGGCTGGAGCAGGTGCTTCGAAGCGGGGAACCGCACCGGTTGTCGATCATATCGGGAGCTTCCGGTGTCGATCTGTATATCCCGCTCGATTCGGTGGAGGACGGCGTGTTCGAGGATATACGATTGGTACTCGGCAGTTACTGCTACACGACCGGGGAAGAATCTTTCGAGAAGGTTGTCGTCACCCTCTGCGCGGAACGCCGGAAGTGCCTCACGACGGCGGAGTCGGTCACCGGGGGGCTGCTCGCCTCGACGGTCGTCTCGGTGCCGGGAGCGAGCGATGTTCTGATCGAGGGATTCGTGACGTACAGCGACGCATCGAAGATCGAACGGCTCGGGGTGGATGCGGCCCTCGTCCGGCGGTACGGGGCGGTGAGCGAAGAGGTCTGCGTCGCGATGGCTCGCGGCGCGCGGGAGCGTTCCGGGGCCGATTTCGCACTCTCCACGACCGGCATCGCCGGTCCGGGGGGCGGAACCGCGGAAAAGCCGGTGGGTCTCTGCTACGCCGGGCTCGCGGTGCCCGGCGCGGCGTTCTGCCGCCGGTTCCGGCTGGCCGGTACGAGGGAGATGGTGAGACAGCGGACTGCGTACCGTGCGCTCGATCTCCTGCGTCTCCATCTGATAGGTGCACATGATCGATTGCCGCCCCGCCGGGCGGAGGAGAGGTGAGCCGGGACGGAATCATGCGATTGTTCTTTGCCGTACATACATCCCCCGGTGTGAAGGAGGCCGTGCGCGCCGCGATCGGCGCGTTTCCCGTGAATAATCCCCCGTGGCGGTGGATTGCCCCGGAGAATTACCATCTCACAATGAAGTTTCTCGGCGAGGTGGACGAGCGCCTGCTCCCCTTGCTCGGCGATGCGGCCGGGCGGGTGGCCGCGCGGACCCCTCCGTTCAGCATGACGTACGGCCGTTTCGGCGGATTTCCCTCCCTTGCGAGTCCCCGCGTCATCTTCTTTGAAATATCGGATGGGGCCGCCCGCCTCGGCGACCTCGCCTCGCTCGTGGATCGGGAGATGGAATCCGCCGGTTTTGCGCGCGAGCGCCGGCCGTTCCACGCGCACCTCACCCTCGCGCGTATCAAGCAACCGCTGCACCCCGGGCTGCGGGACGCGCTGGAGCGGGTTCCCCCGCTGCCCGCATCGGTATCGCAGGCGGTCGACCGGTTCGTGCTGATGCGGAGCCACCTGAGCCGTGCGGGTGCCCTCTACGAGGAGATCGGATCATTCACCCTGGAGGGCTCTCTTTGAATTTCGTTGAATTCCCGCACCCGAAATGCTATAAGAACAGAGTTGTTACGTGCCAGTGAGCTGCCGGTGGGTGTGCCGCCGGCAGAGACCATATGGAATGGCGGGATCGCACTGCGGGGACGTGGTGGAGGAGGTGATGGCGGAGACCGCGGCTGCACTATATACCGTGAACCATGTGGCGCAAGTGGGATGCAGTGGGAGGTTGGAGATGAAGAAGGTAAAAGATATAAAGGTACAGAAGGACAACAGCGACAAGGAAAAGGCGATCGAGCTCGCCGTGGATCAGATAGAGAAACAGTTCGGTAAGGGTTCGATCATGCGGCTCGGTTCGGAGGGAGCGTTGATACCCGTCGCGAGCATTCCCACGGGGAGTCTCGCGCTCGATATCGCCCTCGGTATCGGGGGGGTGCCGCGCGGGCGGATCATCGAAATCTACGGACCCGAGGGATCGGGCAAAACGACGCTTACCTGCTCGATCATCGCCAATGCACAGCAGACCGGCGGGGTGGCCGCATTCATCGACGCGGAGCATGCCCTCGATATGATTTACGCGCGCAAGATCGGGGTGGATG
The DNA here is from genome assembly GCA_035529435.1 of Patescibacteria group bacterium. Classification (GTDB taxonomy): domain Bacteria; phylum Krumholzibacteriota; class Krumholzibacteriia; order Krumholzibacteriales; family Krumholzibacteriaceae; genus DATKWS01. The sequence continues at coordinate 11,911 of DATKWS010000229.1, read as the reverse complement.
TCGACAACATTTTGATCTCCCAACCGGACACGGGTGAGCAGGCGCTCGAGATCGCCGAGGTCTTGATCCGGAGCGGCGCGATCGATGTCGTGGTGATCGATTCGGTCGCGGCACTCGTTCCGGCGGCCGAGATCGAGGGACAGATGGGGGATTCGCACGTGGGGTTGCAGGCGCGGCTCATGTCGCAGGCCCTGCGCAAGATCGCCGGCGCCGTTTCCAAATCCAAAACATGCATGATATTCACCAACCAGATCCGGATGAAGATCGGGGTTCTGTTCGGCAATCCCGAGACAACGTCCGGCGGGAATGCCCTCAAGTTCTACAGCACGGTGCGCATGGACATCCGGCGGATCGGCCAGATCAAGGACCACGAACAGGTCGTCGGCAACCTCACGAGGGTCAAGGTCGTGAAGAACAAGGTTGCACCGCCGTTTCGGCAGGCCGAGTTCGAGATCCTGTACGATGAGGGTATCAGCCTCGAGGGCGACCTTATCGAGCTTGGCACCGCCTCGAATCTGATCCTCAAGACGGGGAGCTGGTACTCGTACGGCGAGCTGCGTCTGGGGCAGGGCAAGGACAATACGCGCATATTCCTGAAGGAGAATCCCGATATCCGGGATAAGATCGAGAAAGAGGTGCGTGTACATTACGGACTCGAAACGTCCGCAGCGCCGGCGGGACCCGAAGATGAACCGGCGCACTAAGGAGCATGAGATCGTGGCGGAGGTCCGGCGTCGTGGAGGACCTCTACGCGAAATTCGTACCTCCCGGGAGAGCAGATTCCTCGTTGTCAAGGAACCCGCAACGGAACGACTCCTCGAGGTCGGCGCGTCCCTGACGGGGCGCGATCTCGAGGAACTGTCGGGACCCGTCGCGCGGAGAGCCGGTCTCGAGATCTCGTACCGGATGCTCTCACGGCGTGATAGAACCGAATGGGAAATTCGCACCGCGCTATCCCGGGAGGGGATCGATGATCCCGCGGTCGTCGGCGATATCGTGCAAACGCTCCATAGCCGGGGGTATCTCGATGATCGCCGCCTTGCAGAGGGACTTATCCGCTATATGATGGAGCACCGGCCTGCGGGGCCGCACCTGCTGCGGAGAAAGTTACGCGACGTGGGGGTCGCGGAGGATATCATCAAGTCGGAGGTGGATGCCGCCTTTACCCGTACCGGGGAGCGTAAGATCGCCATGAAACTCGCCGTCCGGCGTTTTGATCCGCGCCAGGAGCGTACCCGCGCGGTGCGGAGGATTCATGGACTGCTGACGCGGAGGGGTTTCACAAGCGCCGTGGTAAACGGTGTGTGCGCCATGGTCCTGAGGGGAGGAATCACGGACGACGATGATTAACCGAGCAATACAATCGGCGCACGAGATCAGGCGTGCCTTCATCGATTTTTTCAAGGGGAAGGACCACAGAGAGGTACCGAGCGCTCCGCTGGTGCCGAAGGGCGATCCGACGCTGCTCTTCACATCGGCGGGGATGGTGCAGTTCAAGGATTTCTACCTGCAACCCGGGAATCTCCCCTACACGAGGGCGGCGAGCGTTCAGAAATGCCTCCGCGCGGGGGATCTCGAGAGCGTGGGAAAGACCCTTCGCCACCACACCTTTTTCGAGATGCTCGGTAATTTCAGCTTCGGTGATTATTTCAAACCGCTCGCGATCCGCTGGGCGTGGGAGTTCGTCATCGATCTCCTCGCGCTTCCGGAGGAAAAGCTCAGCGTCAGTGTCTACGAGGAGGACGACGAGGCGTACCGGCTCTGGAACGAGGATATCGGTCTCCGGTCCGGGAAGATATTCAGGCTCGGCAAGGATGATAATTTCTGGGGACCGGTCGGAGCAACCGGCATCTGCGGTCCCTGTTCCGAGATCTACTACGACACCGGTCTCGAGCGCGGGTGCGGCAGAGAGACATGCGCTCCCGGCTGCGATTGTGACCGCTTTCTCGAGTTCTGGAATCTCGTTTTCCCCCAGTTCTTCCTCGATGGGAGCGGTGAGTACCGGCCGCTTGCACGTCCCGGCATCGATACCGGCTTGGGGCTGGAACGGCTCGCCACGATCATGCAGGGCGCCGAGGACAACTTCCATACGGATCTGTTCCGGCCGCTGATAGAGGCGCTCCAAACGATCCTTCCCGGCGGTGTGACGATCGGCGGCGGGGAGAGAATGAGCCTCAACATGGTGGCCGACCATGCGCGGGCCCTGACCTTTGCTGTTTCGGAGGGGATATACCCCGCCAACGAGGGACGCGGCTACCTGCTCCGGCGCCTGCTCAGGCGTGCGCTCGCGAAATTCTACTCGTACGGTGTCGAGAAGCCGTTCCTGCATGGAATGGTCGATATCGTCGTCGATACAATGAAGATCGATTACCCCGAGCTGGAGGAGCGGCGCCGCGAGACGTCGGGAATCATCAAGGCGGAGGAGGAGGGCTTCTTCAGGACCCTCTCGGAGGGGAGGAACCGCTTCGGAACGATCGTCGACGAGGTCAAAGGGGCGGGCGGCGGCATCATAGGCGGCGAGCGGGTGTTCATGCTGTACGATACGTACGGTGTACCCCTGGAACTGACGCGGCTCTTTGCGGAGGAGGCCGGTCTCGAGATCGACGAGAATGGTTTCGAGGAGGCGATGGAAGAGCAGAGAAAACGCGCCCAGGATGCAAGCGCCTTCACCGGCGATGCCCAGGAAATCGTGGACATGGTCGAGGTGAGTACGGGGGAAAGCTCTCGATTCATCGGGTATGAACGCGTCGGGAGCGAGGCGGTCGTGCGGCGGTACCGCATGGTGGACAAGGAGGGGGGGAGCGCGGCGGAGTGCAGGTACGGGGGGGGGAGCGCCCTCGAGCTGATCGTCGATCACACACCGTTTTACGCGACCTCGGGGGGGCAGGCCGCGGATCGCGGATTTATCGAGATCGATGGAATGCGTCTCGAAATTCGTGATGTCGTGAAGCGGGGCGGCGAGATCATTCATGTCGTGGAATCGTCCGAACCGCCGGAGCGGATAGAGGGTCTCCTCGGGAGCGGAATACCGGTCCATCTCAGGGTCAACGACGGGGACCGGCTTGCGACCGCGTCCAATCATACCGCAACACATCTTCTCCACGCCGCCCTCAGGCAGGTGGTCGGCCGGCACGTCGCGCAGGCCGGTTCACTGGTGGACAGAGATCATCTCCGGTTCGACTTCAATCATTTCAGCGCGCTCACCGTCGGGGAGCGCGGCGAGATCGAACGACTGGTGAACCAATGGGTGCGGGATTCGATTCCGGTCAGAACGGAATGGATGCCGTACCAGAAGGCCGTCGACAGGGGCGCCATCGCGCTCTTCGACGAGAAGTACGGATCCGAGGTGCGGGTCGTGCGCGTCGGGGATATCTCCACCGAGCTCTGCGGCGGCACGCACCTGGAAAACACCGGCAGTATCGGTCTCTTCCTCATTACATCCGAGAGCAGCGTTGCGGCGGGTGTCCGCCGTATCGAGGCGCTGACCGGCGCGCGCGCCTTCGCGTACGTTCAGGCGATGACCGCGCGGGGCGACGAAATCGCCGCGCTTCTCAGGGTTTCGCAACCGGAGATCGCCGGGCGGGTGCAGGCTTTGCTCGATGAGATCGACGCCCTGAAGAAGCGAATCAAGCGGATGGAGCGGGGCGAGGCCGGGGCCGAGCTCGATCGCATCATCGAATCGGGCGTCACCCTTGATGGTGTGCTCGTTGCCTCGGGGCGGATTTCCGCGGATGATCTTTCGGTTTTGAGAAACCAGGCGGATATCTTTCGCACCAGGATCGCATCGGGTGTGGCGGTTCTCTCCGCGCCTCTCAAGGGGAAGCTCCAGTTCATCGCGACCGTGACGGATGATCTCGTCGCGGGCGGCAAGATCACCGCCCAGGCGCTCGTCCGAGAACTGGGTCCGATCGCCGGAGGCGGCGGGGGGGGAAAGAGACACCTGGCCCAGCTCGGCACCAAGGATCTGGAAAGCGAGGGCCGCGTCTTCGAGGCGCTGCCCGGGCTGGTACGGAAGATACTGGAGATATGATGCCGCAACCGCCCCACGTCGGTCGTATGCCGGCGCGCATGGTGCGGTATGACGGTCATGGTAATAACGGAAGGATTGAATCTGCCGTGTATGGGGGAGCAATGCAAACGGTAATGAAAACGAGTATCCTCTGCGTGTTCGCGATGTGCGTGTTGTGGATCGCCCCGGCCGGGGCATCCCCTCCGATGCAGGATGTCTTCAAGGTCGAGACCGGTTTGGAAAAACAGTCCGGTGATGAAAGCCAGTCCGACGTCAGTGAGGAAACCGAGTCGGTCCTGCGGATCCCCGAACTGGAAAAGGTCGTCGATCCGGATGAATACATCCTCGGACCCTACGATTACCTTCTTATCAATCTCATCGGAACCGAGTCACGCTCGTTCTTTGTCGCTGTCCTCCCCGAGGGGGACGTGTTCCTCCCCGGCGTCGGCGCGATACACGCCGACGGTTTCACCATCAATGAGTTCAGGGAGCGGCTTATCGATACATTCGGCAGGTTTTTCAAGAATGTCGAGATCTTCTGTTACCTGAAGACGCCGCGGAAGTACCGTGTATTCGTCACCGGCGAGGTCAACGCCCCCGGCGCCGTCGATGTATATGCGGTCGAACGGCTATCCGATGCGATCGAGAGGGCCGGAGACATCATGAGCCATGGTTCGTCGAGGTTCGTGACGGTCATACGGGGCGCCGATACGCTTGCATTCGATCTGCTCCGGTTCTACGTCGAGGGAAATTTCGAGAACAACCCGTTTCTGAGCAGCGGCGACCGTATTCACGTTCCCGTGAGCGCATGGCACACCGTGGTAACGAGCGGGGTGATCAAGACCAGTTCGTACGAGATAATTCCCGGCGAGACGATCGAGGATCTGATCAAACTTGCGGGGGGATTTACGGCGAGCGCGTCGAGGGACAGCGTACTGCTGACACGGTGGAACGGGATTGAGGGGTTCGTAACGATGACCGTTCCCGCCAATCGATTCGACATGGAGCTGCGTGATCTCGACGAGATCAGCGGATTCGACCGGCGGGAGGGGAGCCGCCGTGTGTTCGTCCTCGGCGCGGTCAAACGGAAGGGCCGCTTCTACCTCGGGGAGAATGAAAGCGTGGCCGAGCTTCTCGTCCGCGCGGGCGGTTTCACGGAGTACGCCGATCTCGATTCGGTCTACGTCGTGCGCGCAAACGGCGAGCGATTGAAGTTCAACCTGCGGGAGCTCCTCCTCCCGCGGATAGGGGTTAATATCACGCTTGTGGACGGTGACGTTCTCGAGGTTCTCTCGATCCAACAGAACGTGAGCATCGGCGGTGAGGTCCAGGCTCCCGGCCAGTTCTCCTTCCGGAGCGACTGGACCGTGGCGCAGTATGTCGGGATGGCGGGGGGACCCACGGAGGCGGGCAGCATCAACCGGGTCGTGATCATCTCCCCGGACGGTTCATCGCGGAAGGGCGGCCAGAGCGATTATCCCGGGCGGGGGGATGTCATCATCGTGAAGCGGTCACACACGCGCATCTTCGGCGAGTTTTTCAGCGGCCTGATACGCCTCGGCACGGTCGTCTTGTCGATCATCGTTCTGACGAAGTGAGGATGCGCATGAAGGAATTGAAAGATTACCGCGGTCAGGTATTCACGGAGCTCTCGGAGCTGGCGCGGTTGCTCGACCGCTTTCCCGAGGGTGAGGCGGACAAGGTGGTGCAGATGGCCGGCATAATCGCGCGATCGATCTCGGAGGGACGCATGATCTACACGTGCGGCAACGGGGGGAGCGCGGCTGATGCGCAGCATATCGCCGGTGAGCTGGTCGGCAAGTTTCGGCGTAAGGTCAAAGGATACAAAGCGTTGGCGCTTACCACGAACAGCTCCATCGTGACTGCCCTGGCGAACGATTTTTCCTTCGAGGAGATCTTCTCCCGGCAGCTCGAGAGCAGGGGACAGGAGGGAGATGCGCTGCTCGCACTCTCGACGAGCGGCGATTCGCCGAACGTGGTCCGGGCCGCGGAAATGGCAAACGAGCTCGGCATCGCCTCCCTTGCCTTTTCCGGAAGGGGGGGTGGAAGGCTCGCCGCCGTTTCGCGGCTTACCGTGGTCGTGCCGCACGATGACTTCGCCCGGATCCAGGAAGTCCACATGGCCCTCGGCCATATACTCTGCGGTCTGGTCGAGGAGATGGTTCTCGCCCCGCTGTAGGGAACCGGCGTATCATGTCCCACCGTGGAGAATGAATTGCACGTTCTCTTTCTCACCAAGTACCCTCCGCACGGTCCGAGCAGCAGATACCGGGTCTACCAGTACATTCCGCGCCTCGAGCGGGAGGGTTTCACATGTACGGTGCGGAGTCTTCACACCGGCGCTTTCCTGGAATCGCGGTACCGCGGGCAGGGGAGATCGTTCCTGTACTATGCGGGGCGGCTGCTCGACCGGCTGCTGAGCGTTGCCGCGGCGGGGCGGGGCTCGGTCGTATTCATTCAGAAGGAGCTCCTTCCCTTCGTGCCGCCGCTCCCGGAGTTTCTGCTGCACCGGTCGGGTGTACGGATGGTCTGTGACGTGGACGACGCGATCCACCTCCGGTACACCGAATCGCGCAATCCGCTGGTGCGTCTCGTTCTTTCCCGCAAGATACCGGGTGTATTCCGGCGAAGCGCCGCCATTCTTGCCGGGAACGAGTTTCTCAGGGACTACGCGTCACGGTTCAACGAGGAAACGATTCTGTTCCCCACGGTGATCGACACCGATCGCTACCCGCCCCGGCGCACGGAGAGCGGCGCCACGCGGAACGGCGCCGTTCCCACCGTCTGCTGGATCGGTTCCCCCGGCACGGTCCGGTTTCTCGCCGGGCGGGGGACGGATCTTGCGAGACTCGCCTCCTCCATTCCCTTCACGCTGCGCGTCATCGGGGCGCCCGGTTTCACGATACCCGGTGTCGACGTCGAGGCGACACCGTGGCGTGAGGATCGGGAGGCGGCGGATATCGGCGGGTGCGACATCGGGATAATGCCGCTCCCCGATACGGCCTGGGCGAGGGGAAAATGTGGTGTGAAGCTGCTCCAGTACATGGCATGCGGCCTCCCGGTTGTCTCTTCGCCGTGGGGAAGCGCTCGGAGCATCATCACGCACGGCGTCCAGGGGTTTCTCGCACGAACGGGGGACGAGTGGATCGCGCACCTGGCGACGCTGCTGCGTGATGCCTCACTCAGGGATAGATTCGGGCGGGCCGGCCGCCGCCGTGTCGAGGACGCGTTCAGCCTCGACCGCTGGGCGCCGCGGATGGCCGGGATCCTCAGACGGGTCGCCGCCGGCGAGAAGGCCGCGGGGGGTACGCCGTGAAGATCCTTCAGCTCTGTGCCGTTGATTTCACCGCATATCACCTGCTGCGTCCACTCGGCGCCGCACTGCGCGAAGCGGGGCATGAGGTGGCGTTCTGCTGCTCCCCCGGCGAGGGCCTCGATCTGCTGCGGGAGGAGGGTTTTCGCGTACACCCCGTTCCGATCGTGCGGAGCTACAACCTGCCCAGCCATTTCCGGTCCCTGGTGAGCCTCGTACGCCTGTTCCGCCGGGAGCGCTTCGATGTGGTTCACACACATACGCCGGTGGCGGGGCTTATCGGCAGGGTGGCTGCGCGTATCGCCGCGGTACCGCACGTGGTCTACACTGCTCACGGTTTCTACTTCCACGAGGCGATGAATAGGAACGTACGGCGATTCTTTATCCGGCTGGAGCGGTTCGGCGGCCGCCTCTCCGATATCGTGTTCGTCCAGAGCGAGGAGGATTGGCGCGAGGCGCACCGGGAGGGGGTGGCTCCCCCCGGACGGTTGATCTATATCGGAAACGGCGTCGATCCGACGCGCTTCGGCCGGGAGCGGTACACGCGGGAGAACGCGGCGCTCCGCGGTGAATTCCACCTCGGTGAGGGGCCTGTCGTCGGGTTTGTCGGCAGGATTGTGCGGGAGAAGGGTGCGGTCGAATTCGTCGAGGCCGCCGCCTCGGTCCGCAGGGTGGTGTCGCGGGCGAGATTCATCATGGTCGGTCAGCCCCTCCCGAGTGACCGGGACGGGTGCTGGCGCGAAATTCAGGCCCTTCGGGAGAAACTCGACCTGTGCGGGGTGCTGGAACTGACCGGGTATCGACGGGACGTTCCCGCCATCCTCTCGCTGTTCGATCTGTTTGTCCTGCCCAGTTACCGTGAGGGCATGCCGCGGGCCCTCCTCGAGGCGATGGCGACCGGCATCCCCGTGGTGGCGACCGATATCAGGGGGTGCCGCGAGGAGGTGGTCGACGGCGAAACGGGCCTTCTCGTTCCGCCGCGTGATCCCGAAGCCCTGGCGGCGGCGATCACCCGGCTCCTCGCCGATCCGCCTCGCGCCGATGCAATGGGAGCGGCGGGGCGGGCGCGCGTGCTCGATCGATTCGATGAGCGGCGCATTACGCGTCTCCAGGTCGATCGGATCGAACGGCTGTACCGGGGACAAGCGGTAGAAGAAGCGTAGAAATAGCTTGTTACAAGCTTTTCCGTGACGTATCATCACAACATTATTGCACTGTCGAACGGGGGAACGGAGAAGTCCGGTTATGGCGGAGCTGCTGTTTTTCATCGAGGCCAGTATCGTATCCTTCCTGGTGACGGGTATCATTCTTCGCTATTCGCTCGGGAAAAAGCTGCTCGACATCCCGAATGACCGGAGCTCACACCGCGTACCCAAGCCGCGGCTCGGCGGCGTGGCGATCGTGGTGGGGTTCTACGTCGCGTGCGCGACACTGCTCCTTCTGCGGTTCGAGCCGTTTCCCGGCGGCCGGGTGGCCGTCGGCACGCTCACCGGCGGGGCGATCATCGCCCTGGTCGGCCTCGTCGATGATCTGCGCGGTCTCGGTGCATGGGTGAAATTGACCGCCCAGGTATGCGCGGCGGTGGTCGTGATCGCCTCCGGCGTGGTGCTCAGGGACCTGCACGTGCCGCTCGTGGGCTCGGTCGGGCTCGGGGCGCTGGGCGCACCGTTGACCCTCGTGTGGATCGTGGGATGCGTCAACCTGTACAATTTCATAGACGGCATCGACGGGCTCGCCGCCGGCGTCGGCATGATCGCTGCTGTTTTCTCGATGCTGATCGGCTTCATGGCGGGAGCGACGGGCATCCTGCCCATCTATGCGATACTGGCCGGTTCCTCGCTCGGATTTCTCAGGTTCAATTTTCCGCCGGCCCGCATCTTCATGGGTGATACGGGGAGCACATTCATCGGTTTCATGTTCGCGACGCTCGCCGTGATCGGCGCCGGCGCCGGTGTGCCCATCATTGTCACCGTCCTGCTGCTCGGCGGCGTGATGGGCGATGCGATGCTCACGCTCCTCAGGAGGGTGCTGAGGCGCGAGCGGCTCCTCGCGCCGCACCGCACACATTACTACCAGCGTTTGACATCCCTCGGGCTGTCGCACAAGCAGGTCACTCTTCTCGAGTATCTCGTCGCGGTGCTGCTCGGGGCGAGCGCCCTCTTCCTGTTTCACGGCGACCGGGTGTTTGTATCCGTATTGTCGCTCATATGGATCGGCCTCTTTCTCTGGGCGATCATGAAGATCAGGAGCATGGAGCGGGGCGACCGCCTCTTCTGGGAGGGGAGGACATTTGCGATCGCACTCGGCGATATCGTTTTCATTGCGGCGAGCTACATACTGAGTTACTACCTCCGGCTCAACTTTCGTTTTCCCGCGGCCGAGACCTCGTCACTCCTCATAAGCCTGCCGATCGTACTCGTCATCCGGACGGCGGCGTTTTACTACTACGGCCTGTACCGCGGCGTGTGGCGCTACACCTCGCTGGACGATCTGATGCGAATCGTCAAGGCGATCTCCCTCAGCTCGCTCGTCATGGTCGTCTCCTTCACGCTGCTGTTCAGATTCGAGGCGTTTCCGCGCTCCGTATTCATCATCGATTGGTTTATCCTGACCGTATTCATCGCCGGCTCGCGGATCGCCACCCGGTGGTTTCACGAGCTGCCGTCCCACGAGGATGTTCCGGGCAGGCGCATCGTCATCGGCGGAACCGGCCACATCGCCGAGGCGCTGCTCCACAACATCAAGAAGACGGACGGGGCGGAACCGGTCGGGATCATAGACGACCGAGCCGGGATGGTCGGCAGGATGGTTCATGGGCTCGAGGTCCTCGGTCCCTTCTCCGAACTGCCGCAACTCGTCCGGCGGCACGGCGTGAGCGATGTGATACTGCTGGAACCGTTCAAAGACCGGTTTCCTCCCGAGCGGTGGGATGAACTGCGGGATATGGGCGTTGTCGTACGGGTCATCGCCGATCCCTCGCGGCTGGACGCGGAACGGGTCGTCACCGCTCCCCCGCGGTTGCATGTGGATCGCTCCGCGTCGTTAAGCTGCCGTGGCCAACGGGTGCTGGTCGCGGGGAATGGTCCTCTCATCGAGGTCGCGATGGCGGCGTGCGCCGGGGCGGAGGAACTCGTCGTGGTTTCCAACGAGGCGGGTCTCCTCGCGTCGGTGCGGGGGCGCGGGCAGCCGGACGGTCCGGTTCCGGCGCTGTATCTCGGTATCCAGCACCGGCGCAGTGACATCGAACATGTGCTCCGGCGGCACCGGCCGCGGATCGTCATCGTGGACTCGGCGTGCACCGGACTGGGACTATGCAACCCGTTCGAGGGTTACACGAGGACGGCGCTGTTTCCGCTCTTGACCGTGGCGGCGGCCGTTTCCCGCACGGCGGGGATCCGGCTCGTCGCCGTGCAGAGGAGCGCCGTCCCCGCGGATGCGTCGCTCCAATCCCTCGTGCGGACCGCCGCCTCGATCCTCCGGTGGATGTTCCGGAACGTCCCCGATCGCCTCATCGTTCTCGAGTGCGGTGGGGGAGTGGAGACGGACGAGGTGATCAACGCCATCGACACGCTGCTTTCCGGGGAGGGTGGCGGTGTATATCTCGCCGCCGCCGGGGCCGGTGCGGGTGTCCGCGTCGATGCGGTCGAGGGCACGGCCGCTGCGGATGAAGTCGCGGAGAACCTCGGCCGCTTGGAGGAGAGCGTCGGCGGGACGGATGAAACAGGCATTCGTGAAATCCTCCGGGAGATGCACGAAACAGCGTTGGCACGTGAGCATGACTGCTAGCAGTTCTGGACGGTGGCACATCGGCGCGAGGACCCCCGTGGTGTTCGTGCTCGGTGCGTTCTGCTTCTTTTCGACGTTCTCCATCGCGGGAACGCAGACCGCGCTCACCCTCGCCGTTCTCATCTGGGTAATCCTCGTGCTGCTCGGTAAAATAGTACCACCGCGACGAACGGCCGTGGATCTTCCGATCGCGTTTTTCATCGCCGCAGCACTTGTGGCGGCCCTGCTGTCCGGACACCGCATCGCGAGCCTTGTCAATCTGAAGAACCTGCTCCTCATCGTCATTGTCTATCTGTTCGGTTGGATACTCGACTCGCGGCGTGAGGCGCGGGCGTGTTTTACGGTCCTTGCCATCTCGGGGGCCGCCTCATCGCTCTACGGGATCGTTGTCTTTCTCACCGCGCGGGGTGAGGGCGCACTCGGCAGGACACCGGGGCCGTTTTCGACCGCAATGACGTTCGGTGGCGTGCTGCTCGTTCTCTGCTCCCTGTTTCTGGCCGTCGGAATAGGGGAGGGACTCTCACGAAGAGTGCGTTTCGCCGTACTCGGGTCGGCCGTTCTGGTGGCCGTGGCCCTCTTCTTCTCATTCACGAGGAGCTCGTGGCTCGGAATGCTCGCCTCATCGATCACGGTTGTCTCGTTGCTAAGAAGGCGGTGGCTGATTGTGCTGGCCGTTTTCATCATCGTGGGCGTTCTGCTCCTTCCCCCTTCCTACCGGGCCAGGATAACGAGTATCTGGGATCCGCGGTACCGGACGAACGTGCAGCGGCTCGAGATGCTCC
>DATKWS010000228.1:0-26084 GCA_035529435.1 Patescibacteria group bacterium | reverse complement strand
GTCCCATATCGGTCAATCCACGGCTGCGATCCGACAGCAGGTCCCCGGCCACGCCGCGTATCGACGGTTCAGCCCGGCACCCGAGCGTGAGAACGGGCACACCGGCGTTTTCCATCGATGCCGTGCCCTCGAAAACCGAGGCCGCGGCGGCCGGTGCGGTGGTGATCGCGATGACAATACATGCCGTGAGTAACCGTTTCACCGTACCCCTCCTTAGAACCGGTACTGAATCGCCATCGACGGGTACGCGCGGTTGGAATGGAGGTTCAGAGACCACCCGTCCTGCCGATCCGCGCCTGATCCCATGCGGTACGCCAGCCAACCGGCGTCGATCATCGAAAGAACCCTGTTGATTATAAGAAGCATTACATGATCGTCCGCGCGGGATAGATGTTTGTTGCTGTCCTGGCGAAGCGACCAGTAATACGTCCTGTTCGGCGTCCAGTAGGTCGGATCCATCTCGTCCCAGTCGTCCCATCCGTAGACGAATGCATCATACTTGCCGAGATTTTCGTAGTACTCCTCGAAGTCGAGGTGCAGCGGTATGTAGGGAAAGTAATCGAATTCGCCGTTGCACTCATCGTTGTAGAACTCCCAGTCGGGACATCCCCCGTACCCGGAACAGCACGGATGCTGCTGGAGAAACCGCTCCTCGCTCCAGTGCACATCGGCGAATGCCACATATTGATCCTTCAGGTCCCGGCCCTTGTCGTTATTGTCCTTGTACGCGTACCAGTTGTACCCCTCGAACGCCATGAAGACCGGAACGCGCGCCAGGATCGCATTGTCCCGCGACTGGAGGTACAGGTACAGCTCGCCGAGGCCGGGAAGTATCGCCGAACAGAGGACCGATATCGCGACGCGCTTGCCTCGTCCCTGATTCACCACGGAAGGAGGGGCGTGTCTCAGCATGATCTCAGAGGCCGATACGACGGGGTGCTCGATTCGCCCCTCCGGGAGCTTCAGAGTCTCGTGCAGCCGGTACGACCCGAGATCGAAATCGCCCCGCGCGGTTTCGAATACCGAACGCTCGGTCCCCCCCGTATTGACGCCCGGCGGGGATCCGCCCCTCGTAACCACGGCGGACGCGTGAAGCGACGAACCTGCAATGAGCAGTCCGATCAGTACACATCCTAACGGTCTGAAAGCCATTCCGTTCCTCCGAGATCAATTGACAATCGCAAACTTCCTGTAGGTTTCGACGCTCCTGCCGTCCGCGGTGATGACGAGCCGGCAGATGTAAACACCCGATGCGTTGCCGTTCATGGATACGACGAATTCATCCTCGCCGCCGGAGAGGTGCTTGACCCGCTCGGCGACCAATTCCCCCGTCAGGGTCATTATCCAGAGACGTGCCCGCCCATCGCCGGGGGCGACGAAGTGGAAACCGACACGATCACCGTTCGATGGATTCGGATAGACGATGAAGGAGTTCGAGAGATTCAACCATTCCTGTGAATCGCCGGCTCCCGCTGCCGAGGGCCGGGCGAACGCGGTACGCCCTGCATCGGCCCATACAGTTCCCCACGAGAAACCGTCGAATGCCCCTGCGTACGGCGCCAGACGCCATTTCATCGCACCCCTGTTCAGCGTTTTGAGCTCGGCGGGGTAGTGAGCGGCGGCACGGCAGCAATCGAGGTAACCGAGCAGCCCCTCCCCTTTTTCGTACACGAGCTCGATGGCCTGATCGAACGAGCTTCCCATCCTTCTCGGGTACCCGTACACAAGCTCGCCGGCATGGTCGAACACGTACAGCAATCCGGCCTCCGTGCCCGCGAGGACAAGCGGGCCCGCCGGTGTTCCGATCGTTGTTATCGGCGCGGTGATGGACGCGTCCCAGCGCACCCGGTAGATATCGCCCGGTGCTTGCGGCCAGCCGGTGAGATTCGCGCCCGAGGGCGTCATCGCATATACCGACCGGCCGTCAGTATATATGAGCTCGATATACCCGTCACCATTGAGATCGTGAGCGGCCGGAATGGACGATACGGCGTCCTCCGAGTCTCTACGCGCCAGGATGCCCCCCTGACCGCACAGGATGATCTTGCCGGTCGCCATGAAGATGACGTACACCTCGTATCCGGGCTCGTTGGGATTGATGTCCCCCCCGACGAGAACGACATCTCCCTCGACATCGCTGCGGGACAGATCGAACCGATGGGGATAGCCACTGGTAAGTTCCACGTCACCGGTGGCGGAAATATCCCACAGGGCGATCCATCCGTGCGGCTCGGGCTCCGTTGCGCCGTTCAGCGTGAATAGACCGGTGGCGACGCCCTGTGAATCCGCCGTCACGACGAGATTACCGATGAAATGGCCGGCAGTTATCAGCTCGATCGGAAATCCGGGCATCTCTACACCGCCGCTGTCGAGGCAATGCAACCTCCCCGCCGCATCGGAGACGGCGACGGACACGCCGCCGTCTCGGCGCACCACAACGGGGTGCGTTGCGAGAGCTGTGCCGAATGAGATCGGCCAGCCTTCGAATTCCGTCCATTCGGCGACGCTGAAGGCATGGATCATACCGCGCTTTTCGCCGACGATCACCGCGTCGCCGGCGGGTCCGAACTCACGGGCGATGGCCGGAGGCGTCATCACCTCGCCGTCCAGAGAGAACACGGGTTCTTCGACGCCGGCGCACCATCCCGATCCCTCCCCATCGATGACGAGCGCCCGGTAGGAACCGGGCAGCTGCACGGCGCCGCACGGTGCGGCGGCGAGCCCCGTGCGCGGGCCGACGGGCACGCTCGCCCGCATATCCCGAACGCCGGCCCCGAAATACATCAACGTGTCCCGCCCGGTGATACCCTCGACACGGACGCCGGTCGGCACGTTCCAGTTGCTCCACGATGAGGGAAGCGTAGAATCGGAGAGTATCGTGTTATTGCCCTCGTAATACGCATCATCGTACCAGCCCAGCCCGAAATAGGAATATGGATCGCCGAGATCGATGACGCCGTTGGCCTCGAGCAGTGTAATGCCGAAGGGGTAGAGTGTATTGACGGTATTCTCCTCCCACCGCTCGGCGATCAACCGTTCATCGACGTGCCAGACCAATATGCCGGGACCGCCGTCGTAGGCGAGAAACTCCGATTCGGTGGGCATCAGGATATCGTACCCATTGGTTAGTTCCCATACGGGCTCATCGGGTGATCCCTCATCACAGTTGAGGCAATTACCCGTTCCGACGATCACCCCCGTCTCGTGATCGACGACGAATCCCGTGAGAATGCCGTCAAGTTCGGCGGCTCGGTTCTCGACGAGAAAGTACTCGTCCTGGGCGGCATCGACGCGCACTACGCGCGCGGGACACTTCTCAACGGCGGGAAGGCCGATCGATCCATCGAATGTTTCGACGGTATCGATCATCGTCCACCCGAGAAAAGTCCGCGACCAGGCGGAGAGCCCGCCCGGTATGACGCCCTCGACATAATAGAAATTATCCTCCCCATCGGTCACGTAGACGCCGAGGAGACCGCCGCTGTCCATATTGTCCCAGGCACCGACGGACGGCTGGTTGGTGTAGACGTTGTACAGGTCCGGAAGGCCGATCTGGTGTCCGAACTCGTGGGCGAGGACGGCGGCGATACCGCCGTTGAATCCGTCCTGTACCGCCGTCTCGGGAACCACCGACCCGTTCGTGATAACGGTCGCTCCACCGTCCACGGTGAAACGGTCCTCGTCACCGAGACGCGCGTAGAACGAAGGGATGTCATTGGGCGTGTCGAAATCGATGTCACTCTGTAGATTCGCACCGGCGTGGGCGATCACGAGGGCGTCGTAATCACCGATGCGAGCCGGATACCCGGCGGATGCCAGGTCCTCATCAACGATCTCGACGGCATCGCGAAAAAAACGCACGAGCTGTTCGGTCGTCCATGCCCCTCCCTCGCCGGGTCCGTAATCGGCGATATCGGAAAGCCGGTAGCTGTCCTTTTCCCCCCCGGGAAGAATATCCCAGGTTATATCGATTCCATCGCAGGATTGAAAGCGGTAGTAGTTCCGCAAGCCTTCCATATGTGCATTGAAATAGCTCTTGTCGTGCGGCGTCGGATCGATGATCGATGCGCCGTTCGGCGTCAGGTCGAAATCACCACCGGTCGACAGTGTGGAGAGTGCATTATCACGGTCCGCCTCGAACGAAACACGAATCAGGAGCACGCGCCACGTGCCGAGATCGGCACGAGGCGTGCCGACGAATCGTCTTCCCCCGGCTGATATGTCGGCCTGCCGGTCCTGCCGCGGCCAGTCGAACGAGATGACACGCTGCCTTCCGGCGATGGACGCCGGCGCGGGGCGGTACTCACCGGTCCTCACCAGATGGCCGCTTCCCGTTCGCCGAAAAACCGCCGCCGGCCGATCGCTTCCGCCGGCCCGGACAGAGGTGTACATAACCAGTACGGACAGTACAGTAATCCATATGTATCTATACAAACGGATCGCAACCAATCCTTCGGTGAACCTTTCTCAGGGGGCCTAGAACGAAACGCCGACAGACCAGCGATGCACCCTGCCGAGCTCCTCGGACTGCGGTACACTCGCCCAATCGATACGAACGCGGTCGTTGAATATGAATCCAAGGCCGTAGGTCGCGTTCTTGATATCGCCGTCCTTATCGTGGATGTAACCGCCGCGGATCGCAATCAGGTTGGCATACACGAATTCACCGCCGAAGTGGTACGTGTTCGAACGATCGAATTCCACGAGAGGCCTGTTGAAATCGGCCGCTACCGTGAGCCTGCTGACATCGTTGTAGAGAGGGCTGTATGCAAAACCGAATCTCAGATTCCGGGGTAAATCCGCCGCCTGATCACTGTCGATGTAGGTGATGGACGGCCCGAGATTGGACACACAGAATCCAAGATTCAAACGCGATATCCTGTAACCGAGCATGTTGAACTCGGGCACGCGCCAGAGACCGCCGATATCGACCGCCACCGAATGACCCTTTCCCTCCTGCCCTTCCAGTGTCGCCCAGTCGGGTGCGAGACTGACATACACGAACTTGAGATTCATCCCGATACCGATCGAATCCATGATCTTGATCGCTCCGCTGACCGTTGGAGCGACCTCCCACGCCGAAGCGGTGCCGATCGGAATGGGATCCATCCGGGTCACCTCGTAATCGCCGTATGTCAGGTAGAGTACCGCCAGCCCGATCGTTCCCATACCTTCGAGCTTGTACGTTCCACCGATGTACTCGTAGAAAACATCGGATGCGAGGTCGGGCACGAGCTGCGTGTGCATCAGATCCACCACCGTACCGAGGAACGCAATCCCGCCGGGATTCCACCATATTGCGGTCGCGTCGTCGGAAAGTGCCACATAGCTCTGACCCATAGCGTTCGCCCGTGCACTCGGGGGAATTATCAGGCTACTCGCCCCTGCCTCACCCTGTGCCATCACCGAGTAGCTCCATGCGACAACCAATAAGACGGCAATCGCGACAACCCTTACCGTTTTGAGCATAGCAATTTCCTCCATTTCGCTCATCTACATTGAAAATAATCATTTGATAGTCCGCCGGTCAAGCAGTTTACATCCATGGCGGACCGGGCGGTCGATCGTAACGTTATGGTCCCGCAACAACCGCTACCGCAGTATGACCACCTTTCCTTTAATCGTTTCCGAGCGGTGATACGAATCGAGGAACTCGACATCCAGTATGTAGAGGTACGTACCGTTCGCGATTCGGTCCCCCGCCCGGTCCCTGCCGTCCCAGTAGATGCTGTTGAATCCTTCGTCGGCGGTCATCCGCCGCTCCCACATCAGAATCCCGGAGAGGTTGTAGACACACAGGCGCACATCCGCCCTGCTACTCGTTTGGAAGACGAAATTGGTCGACTCCGAGAACGGATTGGGCATGTTGAAGACATCACTCACCGTGTAGATACCTTCCTCCACCACCTCGAAACGGAGCGTGTCACTCGCCGACCCTCCGAGATTGTCGAACGCCCGCAGGACGACCGTATGCGGTCCCGGGCTGAAGCCGGCGTGGAGGGGATACTCGACCGTGCCCGACGTGGACGATCCGTGATCGTACTCGAAGTATTCCGTCACGAAAATGGGATACCCGCTCCTGTCGAATTCGAGATATATCGAGCTCTGGGGATCGGCGCCGAGCATCGCTATGCCGTCCTTGTCGTACAGCTCCGCGATCAACTTCGCGCCCTGCTTCACCTTGGTCGCCTGGCCGGCGAAATACATGCGGATCGAAGGCGGGGCTTCATTTTCGGGAACCGAGCTCGAGGGAATGATCCGAAGCGTGTCGCAAGCGCCGACACCGTCGATGCCCGGTGCATCGACGTAGCTTCGGATCCTGGCGAACGGGCCCGTCCGGCAGCGCAGCGGAACGACGAAATCGCAGCTGAACCGGCCGGCTGTCACATCCGCCGTACCCCTGTATATCGCATTCCCCGGCAGCGAATACCTGACGTGGATCGAGTCGGTGATGACCGTGTCGACTCTCTGTATTTTGTGCGTGACGTACTTGTCGACCCGTTCCTCCGCCTCCTGGACGACGATCTCGGCCGTGCCGTTGAATAAAGTCATTACACCGCCGTTCGCGTCGACCGATCCATCGACGCGGTACCGGATGCCCGTATACATCGTATCGATCGCCGTGACATCGTGCGTGACGGTATAACGGGGGAGCGCGAGCGTAAACGCCGGATCGCCGAGTAACACGTACAGCGCGTTGTTGCGCCAGTTGCTCCGGTTGAAATCGACTATCTTGGAGAGGTGGAACGCCACGCCGAGCGGTTCCGTTCCGGTACTGTCGCGCGACGTGAAAAGCTGATTGAAGAAGGCGTAGTTCAACGCCGTGTTCGCGATTCCCGAGGTGTACGTCGTTCCCGAGATCGACGCAATGGCGCCGCCCTCTTCGAACGCCACCAGCTGCTGCGCGAGACTTCGCTTCGTCGGATTCTCGAGATCACCCACATGACACGAGAAGGCCAGGTAGAGCGGCCTCAAGTCCCCGTTTGTGAGTGAGAATACGTCCGATTTCACCATGACCAGTTCATCAGCCATCTGAAGATCCGATCCGTGACCGGCGTAATTGACGATGAGTGCACCTTTGCTCCACTCCTCGATCAGATCCCTTCGTGCCCCCGGCTTGGCTCCTCCCACGAAGGGATATATATGCAGGTATATCTTCTTGAAGTCCACGAAACGCGGAAAGACGCCGTTGCGGGAACTCATGGATTCGGCGTCATACAGAAAGGAGAAATCCAAATTGGGCGTGCTGGAGTATTCGTCGTCCGCAACGAGTATGACCTTGTTTTTCCAGGTTCCCGGTTCGACGTTCGTTTCGTAATCGATGATTCTATCGACCCAGTTGTTCGCCTCCTGCGCCGTGATAACGGTCAATCGCCCGATCGCGAGATCGGCGTAATAATCCACCCCCGCGTCCATCTTCACGAGAAAATCATCATCCTCGATCGCCTCGTTGTAGTAATGATATTCGATATTCATGTAGAACGGTACCAGGTCGGTTCCGGCGCGCATGACATCCTTCGGATCGTGGGTCCCGTTTCCCACGAGTAACACGTACCGCAACTTCGGCTCACCACCCTCGCTGAAATTATCGTAGAGAAACTTGATATAGTTTCTGATGGCGAGTGGATCCTTCAGGCCGCACGAGAAGTTGTCGTACACGTGCTCGATATCGACCGACTTTACATCCGGTTGATCGGCGTACGGCAGCCGCATCGAGCGATGGGCCTCCAGGGCGAGGGCCGCGCTGCGAAATCGCGGATGGTAAATGATCAGCATGTGCGGGGATTCCGTGTCATCCCGCAACGACGGCAGGCGGGAGAGGGAGGTTCCCGCGATCTCCAGGTCAGGATCGCGCAACGAGGAAACCGCGTACGCCGCGTAGTGGCGTGGTGAGCCGTCGAGATCGTCCTCGAATTCGATGGTTCCCCCCGACGGCCGCCAGCCGGTAAGGATGACCGGATTCTCGTAGTTCGTTACATCGAGCAGCACCCTGTCACCCGATACGAATCCGTTCATCGTGAAACGGGCCGTGCCGGCGGACGGTGGGGCGGAGAAATCCAGCATCCCGGACTGCGCGGTGAGATTGCGCCGGTAGAGGATGTCGTACCACAGCACGTACGCCGCATCATCGATATCTTTCTGCACGGTGAACGTGTTCTTGCCTTCGACGAGATTGGTGAGCGGCATATCGAGTGTTTTCGGCCGGAACGAGCCGAAGGTCACCGTCCACGTCAGTGTGTCCAGGATCGAACCGTTGACGTAGTACCGCGCGGAATTAATATAGGGGGGTACGTAGGGCCCATACCCGATCGTAACGATCCGCCCCGTCCCGTGCTCCTCTCCGGGCGGCAGATCGGTACAGGAGAAGCCGTTCGAGTAGGAGGTGCTCCCGTCGACATTCATCCGCACCCAGTACCATCGATCTTCCGAATAGATCGGATCGTACTGGGTGTCCCTCTCGGCGTGGATCCGCTCCTCGTACGTGCTCACGTTGATATCGGGCGCACCGGCGGCGGGTGCGACGCTCCGCGATTCCATACGCACCGGGCTTTCCGGAAAATTGCCGCCCCACGTGAGCCAGTACGTGTTCTCCGTCTCGTAGAGATGCTCGTACCGCTCGGTCGGATCGGCCGCCGGATCGATGCAGTTCTTCCATCCTTCTGCACCGACGCCGTAGAACAGGATCGAGTCGCCCTCCCATGACGCGCTTCCCCTGTAGGTAATGGCATGCTCCGTGAGATGATACGCGTCCTCGAAGCTCCCACCGTTTCCGATACTGTCCGGCTGCTGGAAGGGAGAAGCGGAAAAGAGACGCATCGTCGTCGGAACGATATTGTTGGGATTGACCCCGGCGACGAGTAGATCGTTGTAGGTGATCAGGTAGAGCCCGGTCTTGGAGACGCGGATCTTGACCCAGCTAGCGGACCTGCTGAACTCGAACGGCGTGCGCTGCGTAAGCCGTCGCCGCGACGTATCCGGCGGCCATCCGGCTGCCTGGTCGCCATTGACGAGAAGACGGGCGATGGAGCGATCAGGCCGGGACGGCGTCTCCGCCCCCGGGGCCCGCGGGAAAGAAAGCCTCACGACGATCCGCCGTACGCGGTGGAGTCCCTCCCCCGACCGGTCGACGATCAGGGGGCGAAAATCGACCATCGCGAGATGGGTCCGCCGGTAGGTCCCCACCTCGCTCAGCTGGATGAACTCCGTCCCGTCGTCCCGGACCGACGAGCGCACCATTTCGCGTTGCCGCTCGAACGGAATCTTTTCCGCGCTGAACAGACGGGGAACGATCCCCGCGATAAACTCGACATCGCGCTCCAGGACATCGAGACGCACGCCGGTCGGCGAGGGGACCGCGAAAACAAAGCGCCGTGCCGGCAGGACCGGCATCCCCTCGATCTCGGTCGGAATGAAGCCGGGAATCCGCACATCGTGCACGGCCGGGTCCCCCTCGCCTCCGAGCCGGGTCAGAACCGGTTCGGGGCATTTGAACTCGACCGTCACACCCCGATCGTCCCACGAAATGATGCGATAGGGCTCCGCATGCGCCGGAGCGGCGAAGAGGAGTACCAAAAGGAGCGCCGCAATAAATGGTTTCACGAGTACCCCCGAATAAGGTAGACCACAACGATCGCCGATGCACCGAACTGACCGAGCAGGTTCATGATCCCCGCTTTTCTCCCGTGGGGCACGATGCCGACATGCCCCGGAAATATCTTCTGTTCGTCCGATATCACGCTGAGCTTCCACAGGAGATTCTCCAGATCGGGGAGGATGGCGAATAGGGCGCCGAGCCATATCGCGAGCACCCGGGTCCCTCCGATGACGAGCACGGCGACGACGATGCAACCGAACATGATCTCCAGCCACATTCGCTCGAAGTCGTAATGCGGAATGATATCGAGTGCGATATGGCTGCCGAGCCCGAAGACCGGTGCCAAAAACGGCGCCGGCGCAAGGGCGCCGACAAACGCGCCCGCCGCGATATGGGTGAAGATACACACGTCACCGAATCTCCGCAGTTCCTTTAATCGAGTGTCTCGGCCCGCTCGATCAGCATGATCGGGATATCGTCTTCGATGGGGTAGCGCACCCGGCATTTCTCGCAGATCAGATGTGTCCCCTCCTCGTTGAGGACGACCTTCTCCTTGCATTTCGGACATGCCAGGATATCAAGCAGATCCTTGTGTATCATAGCGTTTCGTCCCCCTAAACAAAAATCCCTGACCGCGCGGAAAAGCCCACTACTTTCCCATCAGGGACCTGCAGCACCGAACCGTAATTTTCTCTCACTGGCATAACAATTATAATTAAAAACCGATTGCCGGGTCAAGCAAAATGACCGGTGCCCCATCGCACGTGATGAGTCGATACTGGGTCGAGCGGCCGTCTTTACGATTCCTCGAGCATCCCCATGGAGTAGAACTTGTTCTCTCGCCGCTTCATGAGCACATCCATGGACAGGTTGCTGAGCGCCTCTATCTCGCTCGTGATAATCTCGCGCAACTGCATCGCGTTCCCTTTCGGATCGCGGTGCGATGCCCCATGGAGCTCCTCTATCACGGCATCGATCACCCCCAGCTCCAAGCAGTCTGCCGCGGTCAACCGCATCGATGCCGCGGCTTCCGGGGCCTTCTCCTTGCTCTTCCAGAGAATCGCGGCGCATCCCTCCGGTGAGATCACCGAATAGATCGCGTGCTCCATCATCAGTATGCGGTCACCGATGGCGAGCGCCAGCGCCCCCCCGCTCCCACCCTCACCGATGATGACGACGACGATGGGAGTCCGCAATCCGAACGCCTCTTTCAGATTGAGAGCAATCGCCCGCGGCTGACCCCGCTCCTCGGCGCCGACACCGGGGTAGGCGCCGGGAGTATCGACGAACGAAACAACCGGCATGTTGAATTTCTCCGCCAGCTTCATGATCCGCAACGACTTCCGGAAACCTTCCGGATTGGCCATGCCGAAGTTGTGCTTGATCTTGCCGTTCGTCGTCCGTCCCTTCTCGTGCCCGACTATGACAAGACGCAGATCGCCGATTCGAGCCAAACCACCGACGACCGCCGCATCGTCGCCGTACAGCCTGTCGCCGGCGAGCTCCTGAAACTCGTCGCATATCATATCGATGTAATTCATCGTGGTGGGACGTTTCGGGTGCCGCGCGATCTGGACCTGCTCCCAGGGGGAGAGATCGCGGTAGACCCGTGCCTCGAGATCTTCGAGATGCTTCGTGAGGCGCACAATCTCACCGGCGCTCTCAGGGAGACCGCCGCGCCGGAGTTGCGTGATCTTCTCCTCGAGCTCGAGCACGGGCCGCTCGAACTGCAATATCCTCGATGTGTGCGTTTCCGCCATGACCGGACCTCAAAAGTAGTTTATATACAGAATCTCGACCGAGCGGGCGACGCCCTTCTCGGGCTCGTAATTTCCCATAAGATCCTTGAACAGTATCTTCAACCTCAGATTCTCCATATAATCGAATCTGATGCCGCTGTCAAGATACCCCCTGCCCCGCGTGCGGTGCGACGGAACGTCGGCATTGTCATCGTCAAGCGCGGCGTTGTAATCGACCAGAATACTGAAACCATCTATGAGCTCGATCGACAAGCCGCCGAACGGATTCAAGCTCTCCTCGTCCTTGTTCTCGAGCGAGTAGTTTACACCGCCATGGACGGAGAAGTCACTCAGGAGTTGATAGTTCTTGCTGATCACGGCGTAGAATCCCTTTGATTTCCGTTCGTACCGCTCGTCATCCTCGAGGTATGCATCCTCCCCCTGTGTATCGATACCGACCGCGAGGGCCGGGCCCCGCAGGCTCTCCTCGATGATCCTGAGACGCACCTCGAATCCCGGCTTGTCGTTGATCTCGATATCACCGGTCCCTATGAATTCCTGCATTCCGAAAGAAACCCCGACCATGATCCGGTCATGGAATCCGATCTTCACGCCGAAAATCAAACTGCTCCGCGGTCCGAAGGAACCCTGAAACAGGTAGGCCCCGTGCGGCAGGATGCCGGCGGTGGGGCTGTCGACGAGAACCATTTCCTCGAATTCCTGACCGGAAAGGGGTGTCGCGCCGAGTGTCAACGGAGCCACTATCGCCCAGAGAAGCATCATCCTACAGAGAGACTTCCACATGTTCCACCCCCGTGATCTTTTCGAGCTCGGTCAGCAGTTCGAGATCCGGCGTGACACCGGGGCCCCGGGAACGCACGACGAACGCCACGTTGCCGTTCTGCTTCCAGTGAAAGATGACCTCCCGTTCGCCGGGAAAGCGAACCATCGCTTCCTTGAGAACCTGCAACTCATTCTCACCGAACGCGTGAGACGCTATGGTGAGATGAACCGTGCGAGCCAACGTCCGAAGCGCCTCGTCGATCGTGTATACGTAATCGGCGATCACCTTGTTGTTGCCCTTTTCCTTCACCGATACCTTGCCGGTGATGACCACGATCTTGTCATTTTGCAGCTTGTTGCGATAATTACCATAACTCGTCGAGAAGACGATCACCTCGTATGATCCGTGAAAATCCTCCACCGTCACGAACGCCATCGGATTACCCTTGCGGTCGAGGATGACCTTGACGTCGCTCACGAGCCCGGCCAGGATAACGGCCTCACGGTCTTTCTTTCCCTGCAGAGAAACACTGTCGATGTTGATGATACCGCCGAGTATCTCACGGTACCGATCGAGTGGATGCCCGGAGAAGTAGAATCCGAGTGACTCCCTCTCCCGGTGGAGCCGTTCACTATCGTCCCAGGACGGCACATTCTCGAGGGGCAGGCCTTTATCCTGCTCGGGGCCGTCGAGAAAGCCGAGAAAGGTCTGGCCCCGGGCCCGCTCGATCTGTTGTTTCTGCGCTTGACCGAGAATACGCTCGAGGGACGCCGTCTTCTGCGATCTCGTACCGGGCAGGCAATCCATGGTCCCGCTCTGTATCAGGCTCTCGATCATTCTCCTGTTCATCACCCGGAGGTCGACACGGTTGCAAAAATCGAACAGCGTCGTGTAGGGACCGTTCCGGCGTTCCTCGACGATGGCGCGTACCGCCTGGACACCGACGTTCTTGATCGCCGCCAGACCGTATGTGATCTCACCGTTCGCCAGGCCGAACTCGACGCCGCCGGAGTTGATGTCGGGTGGATGTACGGGGAGGTCCATGCTTCTGCACTCGTCGAGCAGCACCATGAGCCTGTTCGTATCTGCCATATCGCACGTCATTGCGGCCGCCATGAAGGCGGCCGGATGGTGTGCCTTGAGGTAGGCGGTCTGCATCGAGATGACCGCGTAGGCGGCCGAGTGTGATTTGTTGAATCCGTATCCGGAGAAAAAGGTAATCAGATCGAAGATGGTGTGCGCCTTTTTCTTCGGTATACCCCGTTCCACGGCTCCCTTCATGAAGCGTTCCCGCTGCCGCTCCATCGCCGATTTCTTCTTCTTGCTCATTGCACGCCTGAGCAGATCCGCCTGGCCCAGGGTGAATCCGGCCAGCTCGCTCGCGATGCGCATGACCTGCTCCTGGTACAAGATCACCCCGTACGTCTCCCGCAGGATCGGCTCGAGGAGCGGATGCTCGTACTCGATCGCCTTGCGTCCATGCTTGCACTCGATAAAGTCGGAAACCATGTCGCTCCCCAGCGGGCCGGGACGGTACAGGGCGTTCACCGCCGTGACATCGCCGAATGTCGAGGGCTCGATCCTCCTCAGCAGATCCCGCATCCCGGTGCTTTCGAGCTGGAACACGCTGACCGTCCCTCCCTCCCTGAGGAGTTCGAACGTCTCGGGATCGTCGAGTGGTATCTCATCCATCGAGATCTCTGCGCCCTCGTGCCGGTGAACGAGCTCGAGCGTCTTGTCTATGTGGGAGAGGGTCTTGAGCCCGAGGATATCGATCTTGAGAATTCCAATGCGCTCGAGAATCTTCATCTCGTACTGCGTCGTCACCTCCCCCCTGTTCGAACGGAACAGGGGCACATGCTCAACGAGACGTGACGGAGTTATGACGAGACCCGCGGCATGTGTTGAAGCGTGACGCGCGAGCCCCTCGAGCGAGAAGGATAGATCGATGAGCCGTTTCACCGTCGCATCGCCGTCATAGCGGCTCTTCAGCTCGGGCACGGAGGAGAGTGCCTTGGAGAGGGTCGTACCGGGTTGCCCCGGTATCATCTTGGCGAGCTTGTCGACTTCGGCGTATGGTACCTTCAACACGCGTCCGACATCCCGGACCACCGCCCGCGCGGCCATCCGGCCGAACGTGATGATCTGGCAAACATTCTCCTTGCCGTATTTTTCGACAACGTAATCGATAACCTCCTGCCGCCGCTCGTCGCAGAAATCGATGTCGATGTCCGGCATCGAGACACGTTCGGGATTGAGGAGCCGTTCGAACAGAAGCCCGTTTTCGAGCGGATCGATCGATGTGATACCGAGCGTATAGCAGACGAGACTTCCCGCCGCCGATCCCCTGCCGGGCCCGACGGGTATGCCCATCTCCCGCGCGCGATGCACGATGTCCCACACGATCAGAAAATACCCCGCAAATCCCATCCGCGAGATCACGTCGAGTTCGTACTCGATACGCCGGCGCACCTCGTCGGTGATCGCCGGCATGCGCTCGGGAAGCGATTCCATGACGAGCCGCTCGAGATGCTCCTCCGCGCTCTTGAACGGCGCTGGTATCGGAAAACTCGGCAGGTGATCCGCTTTCTTCGGAAGCTTGAAATTGCACTTATCGGCGATCTCCAGGGTCGCTGCAACCGCCTCCGGGTAATCGGCGAACAGCTCCACCATCTGCGCCGGTGTTTTGAAGTATGTTTCCGGATTGGAGCGAAGTCCCCTGCTCGGATCCTCGAAGTCCTTTCCCGTCTGCAGGCACAGTAGGACATCGTGCGCCTCGTGATCCTCGGCATGCTTGAAATGACAGTCATTGGTCGCGACGATCGGGAGTCCCATCTCGCGCGCGAGTTCGACCAGCAGCGGCATGACCTCTATCTCCTCCGGGATGCCGTGATTCTGAATCTCGACATAGAAATCATCCTTCCCGAATATCGCGGCAAACCGTTCCGCCAGTGCCTTCGCTTCGTTTCGCCGCCCCGCCCGGAGGCGCCTGGACAGCCCCCCCTGCAGGCACCCGCTGAGGCCGATCAGCCCGCCGCCGAAGCGTTCCAACAGAGCGAGATCGATTCGGGGTTTGTAGTAGAATCCCTCCAAATAGGCGATCGAGGAAAGCTCGAGGAGATTCCGGTACCCCACCTCGTTCTTGACGAGCAGGACCAGATGATCGTTCTGGCCCGGCCCCGTTCTCTTGTCCTTCTGCGCGGCGCCGCCGGGAGCGACGTATGTCTCCATGCCGATGATCGGCTTGACGCCGGCATCCTCAGCCGCCCAGTAAAACGTCATGGCGCCGAAGAGGTTTCCATGGTCGGTCAGCGCCACGGCGCCCATCTCCATCTCCCGTGCCGCGTCGACCAGGTCCCTGATCCTGAAGGCACCGTCGAGTAGACTGTACTCCGAATGATTGTGGAGATGCAGGTACTGCGCTCCGGCCATGACGTCCCCCTCGTGCGCCTATTCTATCATAAAGCCGAAATCACCGGCACTTCTATTTCCTGCCCTGTCACTGAGCTCGACGTGGAGACGCACCATGCCGGCGGGAAAGGCGGCGGGGACGGGAATGAGGAGCCGTTCCCGCAACGCATCCCACTCGCAAACCACCTCACGATCGTTGATCATCGCCACCGCCGAATAGGGATCCACGCCCGATTCATCCTCGCGGACCGGCACGTAATACCGGGTGGTCCGGAAGAAACCGCTCCCCCGCGGGATCGTGTCGAATGCGACGTGCTCGAGATACGGCGGCAACCCGTCCGCCATGAAGGCGTATGTCCCCGGCTTGGCGAGGATCACCGATCCCCCTTCCCGCGAGGGGACGCCGATGCATTCCCATTCCGTTTCCTTTTCGAGACGGAACAGGCCGACGTTGGGTGCCGGTTCGCACACGACCCGGAGAGGCCGCGGCAGTCGGTCCACGGGGAATTCGATCGCCAGGGGCGGCGAGACCGGATTGAGCCCTCCGGATCCATTCACGGGAACCGGGATTTCACGGATCAGACAGAGAGCCTCGCCGCGAACCGAACTCGCCTCGATGTTCATATCGAGTGAATCGGTCGCGGGGAACCGTGAACGGGCACCCGTGTACAGGCGGACCGCCCTGAACGCCGAATACGCACGGAGGGGATACCCGCGGTAATCGATCCCCGAGACCGAAAGGATATTGACACCATCGACGACGACATCGGTACCGCAGTGGATCATGAACGTCCACGCATCCAACCGATGAACGACGCATGCATCGTTCAGTACATGCTCCCCCAGCGTTATGCGCGGATTCTCGGCCAGTGCGCGATCCGTGACGATCCGTATCGCGAGACCGTCGGATACGACAGACGGAATGCACTCGCAGAATACGTTTCCCCCGAGATCGACCGGTTTGGGTGCGGCGAACCAGTGCTCGCGCGCGGCGCCCTCGTCATCCCGCACGATGAATCGGTACAGCCCGCCTTCCCGCCGGGTCGTCGTACCCGTACGGAATGCGCCCATCGGTTCGAGCGTCACCGGCTCCCACCGTCCACCGCCATCGGGAGATTCGAACAGCAGCTCGGTCACCGAGCCGCCGTCAGGATCGACACCCCGCACGACGACTTCATCGGCGGCCACAAGCTTCCGGGCGGTCTCGATCACGGGATAGTCGTGGAACACGAACGTGAAGTGCGCCTGTGCGGCATTGCCGGCGGCGTCCCGCACCGTGATACGCGCCTCGTGCATCCCCTTCTCGAGGTAACGACCGGCCGTCCCGCCTTTCTCCGAATGAATGACTCCGGGCCCGGAGCGATCGGAGCGGGATGTGCCGGGCCTGCGATAGAGGAGGAGGTACCGCCCGGCCGCTCCCTCTCCGTGCAGGTCATACTCGAGAATGATCTCGTCCGTCTGCGTGTAGGAGAAGAGGGTGTTTCGCAAAGAGTACAGCGTGTCGGCATCGACGAAGAATTCCACCGAGAGGGGAGCGAGGGCATACCGCCCGAATCCCTGTTCATCCCAGACCGAGAGACCGAAGGCGAACCGTCCGTCGAGCTGGAGGGTATCGTCGAGAACGTATGCATTCCCCCTCGAAGCACGCAGGAGGAAGCGCTCCGCGTAGGGAGAGCCGTTCACCACGCTGCCCGGCGATAGGGGGATTACCTCGAGCCCGGAGATGATCGGCGGCCGGTCGTCGGGAACGGAGTACAGCTCCATGATGGGATTGAACGGCCGTCCCTCCCCGTCCCGCATCTCGAAGTGGAGGTGCGGCGCGGTCGTTCCCGTGGTACCGGTGAAACAGATCGTATCCCCGACGGAGAAGCGAAACCGTTCATCGGGCAGTGACAGATCACACCACGAGGCTTTCCGCTCGAGGCGGTGGTAGTACACGAGCGAGTCGAGACGGTACTCGAACGCGTGCAGATGGGCGTACACGGCCACCCGCCCATCGTCGAGCTTCAGATAGAGCGCCTTCCCGTACCCGCCGGGAGCCACCTTGAGACGATATACGGCGCCGTCACCGACGGCCAGGCAGGGTAATCCGATCCGACCGGATGTCCTGAGGTCGATGCCGGCGTGATAATGCCCGTCACGGTACTCGCTGAAGCTCGAGCTGAGGAGGCGTTCCCCGTGCAGCGGCCACAGATATATTTCGCCATAACTATTTGTAAATATAGAAATTACAAGCGCGCAAACCATAAAAAATAACCATTTCATAATCTGCACCGTACCATCCGCCGCAAAGAACTGTCAACGACTCTTAAAAGATTTGCGCTGATCGGCGTAATATGCTAGCTTTGTGGGAGTTTCGTTCGAGGAACTTGTATTTTTTTGTGTTTCACAGAAAAGGAATAAAAACAATGCTCAAGCAGATGCGGGAAAAAACCAAGACGATTCTGTGGATCGTTGTGGTTGCATTCGTTATATCGATTTTCGCTGTCTGGGGAATGAACCTGCGGAGTCCGGAGCAAGGCCAGCAGGAGCCGGATGTGGTCGGTAAGGTCAACGGAGAGGTCGTTAACCGGCAAATGTTCGCCAATACGTACAACGAGCTGCTCGAGCAGGTGCGCACACAGAAGGGTGAAGACTACCGCATGTCCGCCTCGGAGCAACGCATGCTCGCTGATCAGGCATGGGAACGGACCGTGCAGAAGATGCTCGTCGCGAGGGAAATCAAACGGCGCGGCATTGTCGTCACGGACAACGAGCTCGTGGCGTTCCTCCGGAGAAATCCACCTCCAATCATCCAGCAGGCCTTTGTCAACGACCAAGGTCAATTCGACTACCAGGCGTACCTCGCCGCACTGGCCGATCCATCCCGCGACTGGTCGCGGTTGGAGCAGTGGGCACGCAGCCAGATTCCGGAAATGAAGCTCCAGAATGCGCTCTCAGCCCAGATACACGTACCGGAGTATGCGATCCTTCAACGATTCGAGAAGGAGACGGTGAAGGTCAAGGCCACCTACGTCTCCATCCCGTTTGTCGAAGTGGATTCCCTGTACCAGCCGAGCGAAACGGAAATGACCGGACTGTACGAGAAGGTCAAGGGCGATTTTGTTGAATTCGAGAAACGGCGAATCAGCCTCATACAAGTAGACAAGAAACCGACGGAAGCGGACGAGCGTGACGTGCGGGAGCGGCTCATGGAGCTCCGGAGCGAGATCCTCTCCGGCGGGAGCTTCGCGGAAGCGGCAAAAAACTATTCCGACGATTTCATGTCGGCTGAAAACGGCGGCGACCTCGGATTCATCGCCCGCGGCGTCATGGTACCCGAGTTCGATGCGGCGGCATTCGGTCTCGATGTCGGCGAAATCAGCGAGCCCGTACGCACGGAATACGGTTACCACCTCATCATGGTCGCGGACCGGAAAACCGAAAACGACGAAGAAAAGATCAAGGTGAGCCACATCCTCATGAAGGTGGATCTGGGGTACGATACCGTGGACTCGCTGAGGACCGCCCTCGGGGAACTGAAGGAAAAGATACTGAAGGACGGATTCGTGCGCGCAGCGGAGGCGGGCGGCTTCGAGGTCAAAAATCCACCCCCGTTCGCGCGCGGCTCCTTTATACAGGACCTCGGATACGAACCGGGCATCATCACCTTCGCATTCAACCACAAATCCGGCGCCATCAGCTCGGCGATCGAAGCCGAGAAGTCCGTCTACATCGTGAAGATCATGGAGTCCATACCGGAACGTCACGTACCGATCGAGGACATACGGGACCAGCTCGTCGAACGAATCAGGAAGGAACGGGCGGATGACCAGACACACGCAATCGGCGAGTCGCTGCGGCAGGCGGCGCTGACGAGCGGCGACCTCGCATCCGTGGCCCACGATCAGGGATTCGAGATACGGGAAACGGCACTTTTCTCGGAAAATGAATCGGTGCCGGGTATCGGAGTGAACACCGCCTTCGCATACGCATGCCACCAACTGCCCGTCGGCGACCTGAGCCCGCCGATCAAGGGACGCGACGCGTTCTATCTGATCAGGGTCACCGAACGTACCGAGCCCGATATGGAGGAGTATGCGAAACGGCGCGCGGAACTGCTCAACCAGCTCCGCACCGAGATGGCCACGCGTTTCATAGCGGGATGGTACGATGAGATCCGGAAGAATGCCGAGGTGGTGGATCTCAGGGAGAGCACCCTCAACTAGCCCTTCTTATCCTCGCCCTCGGAGATCTCCGTCTTCGATCCGTCGATCTCCTCCTTGATATCCCTGGAGGCTTTCCTGAACTTCTGGATCGATTTACCGATCGCTTCCGCCACATCGGGGAGTTTACGCGGACCGAAGAAGATCAGCACGAGTATCAGTATGATGAGTAACTCCGACCAGCCGAGTGGTCCGATAAGAAGAAACCCAGGGGTGGAACTCGCCATTGCCGGATAGTGGATCATTGCCCCTCCATTCTACACGTACATCCTCAGTAAAAATCCCACCAGAACAATCCCGAGAACGCTGATGAGATTGACCTTCAATGAAAATCCGATCGTGAAGGAAAAGACGATGAGATCGCAGTATACCGGGCCCACCTGGAATTCCTTGCCGGAAACGAACAACGTTCGAATAATATTATCTTCCGGCAGTAACGACCCGATCAATTCCCCCACGACACTACCAAGTATCACACCGAGAAAGAAAACCAGTGCAACAAGACCGATGCGCCTCTTGGCCGGCACTACCAACCTCCTCGCTTCCATCCAACGGGAGCCGTCGTCACGCTATCTCCATTCTTCCCGATCGATCCGGAGCCGCTCGCTGTCCCTACCGATGATCAAGGTAGCGTCGACGAGGGGTTTCGGTTGAATCTGCTTCAATACCCGGTGGCAACCGATATACCGTGAGAGCCGTTTCATGAGATCGGGATTCCCCTTGCGATCGATCAGGATCGATTCATCGAAATCGTACCGTTCCGCATCGCCCACGATGAGGACGTCTATTCCCATCTCCCTCAGTTTCATCGCCATCTCCATGGCCAATCCCGTCTCACCAGTCCCGTTGAGCACCTCTATCTGGAAGGACCCGAGATCGAGCCCGTAATCCGCCTCTATACCGCTCCACCGCACGATCAGGGAAAACGTGATGATCGCGAGGATCGAAACGGCGGCGATCCCCGTGATCCGCGAATCCTTCGGGCGACGTTTCTTTCGAGCCATCGATCAACTCCCCCCGCAGGGTCATCCCGCCCGATCATACCACACGATAAACGCATACCAGCGCCACCGCATCGCATCACCCGCGAAAATACGGCGCAAGCCTCCGATAGCTGTCCGCGAGATCTTCGGACACCACGCGCGTTTCCGCAAGCGCCGTCATGAAGTTCGTGTCGCCGCACCAGCGCGGGCAGAGATGGAAGTGCAGGTGTCCCACGACGCCGGCCCCGGCACAATTTCCCCGGTTTACCCCGATGTTCAACCCGTCCGGGTGGTACGCGCCGTCAACGGCCCTCTCGCAGCGCGCGAGCATCTCGACCAGTTCATTCCCCTCCTCGACGCTCATTTCGCCGATACGTTCGATATGCCGCACCGCAACCACCATGACGTGCCCGTTGGTGTAAGGAAACATATTCAGCAGTACGAACCAGTATTTTCCCCGTTTCAGGATACCGACGGTTTCATCGGCGGTCTCCTCCTGCAGTGTACAGAAGAGACACCCCCCCTTCTTTTCCGCGGCGAAATACGCGCTGCGCCATGGTGCATAGATCCTATCCATGATTCTGCAATATCCTCTCCGCCGCCCGCAGCTGATCGAGATCGTTTATGCCGATTACCCGATCCTTGTCATCGCACCGGAACACCGCCGTTCGTTTTCCCTCCCGGCGCAGGATTTCCATGACATCCGTGATGTAATATTCACCCTGGACGTTTCTGCGCCCGACCTTTTTGAGCGCCGAAAAGAGACTATCGCATTCGAAGCAGAATATCCCGCTGTTGATCTCGTGGACTTCCCGCTCCTCCCCGGTGGCATCCTTGTGCTCGACGATCCGGAGCAGCCCGCCGTCACCGTCCCGGATGACGCGTCCGTAACCGGTCGGTTCATCGAGCCCGGCCGAGAGAACGGTGGCTGCCGCTTCCATGTCGTGGTGATACGTAACGAGCCCCTGCAACGTTTCGGTCGTGAGGAGCGGCGTATCCCCGTTCAACACGACAAGCGTTCCGGAAAATCCGTCGAGGGCCGGTTCGGCCATCATGGCCGCATGCGCGGTGCCGAGCCGCTCCTTCTGGACAACGAACTCGAGATCCTCGCCGCCGAGTTCCTCCATGACCACCCCGGCCTGGTGTCCCACCACCACGATGATCCGCCGCGGTGAGATGGTTCGGACGGCATCCACGACATACCGGATCATGGTCTTGCCGCACAGCGTATGCAGTACCTTGGCGATGGACGATTTCATCCTCGTCCCCTCACCCGCGGCGAGTATCAGTACGGCCAGCTCACGGTGTGAACTCATACCTGCTCCATTCGGGAAACTCCAACACGACCTCGCGGATCGAGCCGGGTGTTACATCGAGGGCAATGTTATCTATGAGACGCATCTTGCCGAGGCGCCCGGCGGCGGCGATCAGCACCGTTCCCTCGATCAGCTCCAGCGGCGTGAGGCTCCGACCATCGACGACCGCCGCATATTCGACCGCGAATCCCGCATCCTCCATGACAGCACGGATCGCCTTGCGTATCGTTTCGGCGCGCCGTTCACCATCCGCGATCAGTGACTTCGCCTCGCCGAGGGCCGCGAAGAGCGCCGGCGCCCGCTTCCGCTCCGTCTCGTCGAGATAGCTGTTCCGCGAGCTCATCGCCAACCCATCCTCCTCCCTGATCGTGGGACCGATCGTGATCCTGATCGGGAAATCCAGATCGGCCACCATCCGCTGTATGATGACGGCCTGCTGCGCGTCCTTCTGGCCGAAAAACGCCTCGTCCGGCTGTACGATATTGAACAGCTTGGCGACGACGAGTGCGACCCCCTGGAAATGCCCCGGCCGCGAGAGACCGCAGAGCACGTCGGAAAGCCCCACTATGTCGATCCGCGTCCGATCATTCGTCGAATACATATCACGATCGGACGGAACAAAGAGGAGATCGCACCCCAGCTCAGCGAGGATCTCCGCATCCCGTGCCTCGTTCCTGGGGTACCGTACCAGATCCTCACGTGGAGCGAACTGTTTCGGGTTGACGAATATCGATGCGACGACATACCCCGCCCGCTCCCGTGCCATCCGTACGAGACTCGCATGCCCCTCGTGGAGCGCACCCATCGTCGGCACGAACCCGATACGTGCGCCGGATGACCGCACACGGGAAAGATCTTCACGCACCGCCGCCGATGTCCTGACCGTCTTCAACCGTATCCCTTTGCGTATCTGTGCTTCCTGCGCCCCCCCCGGCGGCGTAGCTGTGCTCGAGGCCGGGGAAGCCGCCCTCCTTGACATCCTTGATATAACGCGTGGCCGCCGCGCGTATCCTCTCGCCCACTTCGTCGTATTTCTTGACGAACCGGGGAAGCGGATTCACGTGTATGCCGAGCATGTCCTGCAGAACGAGGACCTGACCATCACAGTGTGAACCGGCGCCGATGCCGATGGTCGGGATGGAGACCTCCGCCGTGATGCGCTCCGCCAGCCGCCACGGAATACACTCGAGTACGATGGCAAAGCAGCCGGCCCGCTCGAGACTCTTGGCATCACGGATCATCACCTCGGCCGAGGACTCGTCCTTGCCCTGCACGACGTATCCACCGAGCTGGTGGAGGGATTGCGGCGTCAACCCCAGATGGCCGATCACGGGAATGGACGCCTGCACGATCGCCTCGATCACCGGAACGTACCGCTCGCCACCCTCGAGTTTAACACTCTCGGCACCGCCTTCCTTCACCAGCCTGCCGGCATTCCGCACCGCGTCCTCGGTGCTCGCCTGGTACGACATGAAGGGAAGATCGCCCGCAAGCATCGCCCGCGGTTTCGCCCGGGCCACCGCCTTGAGGTGATGGATGATCTCATCCATCGTGACGGGCAGGGTGTTGTCGTAACCCATGATGACCATGCCGAGCGAATCCCCGACGAGGATCAAATCGACGCCACAGTCATCGAGAATGCGGGTAGAGAGGTAATCGTACGCCGTGAGCGCCGCGATCTTCTCTCCCCGCCGCTTCATATCGACAAGCGTGTTCTTGGTAATCTTTTTTTTCACGATGGCTCTATCTCCAATGAAGGTACGTAGTAACGCGTTCCCTCGAACTTCTCGGTGATTCGAGAGAGAAGATCCTCGAAATGATCGCGATGCACGGCGAAGTCCAGCCTGTCCGTATTGACGATGAGGAGCGGCGAATCGTTGTAATGGAAGAAAAAGTGATTGAACGCCTCGTTCAGGGTGCAGAGGTACTCCTCAGTGATCGCCCGCTCGAAGCTCCGGCCGCGCCTGCTGATGCGGTGCAGCAGCACTTCCGGATTCGCCTGGAGGTAAATAACGAGATCGGGGTGGATGATCTTCGCCTCCAGGAGCTCGTGAAGCCTGTTGTAGAGAAGGAGTTCCTCGTCCCCGAGAACCGCGTGGGCGTATATCGAATCCTTGGCGAAGAGGTAATCGGCCACGATCAGATCGTTGAACAGGTCCTGCTGTGCGATCGTCAGCTGCTGCCGGTACCGGTTGAGGAGAAAGAATATCTGCGCCTGAAAGGAGTAGCCCTGCATGTTCTCGTAGAATTTCTCGATGAACGGGTTATCGTCGACCTCCTCGAGAAAGAGCCGCGCCTCCGTCGTCTCGGATATCAACCGCGTGAGGGTCGTCTTGCCGGCCCCGATATTCCCCTCGACAGCGATATATTTGATGCCGCTCGCCAGTAACGTGTTTTTCAACGCTTCCATGCCGTCTACGGTAGTGTAAAAGCCGCGGCCTGTCAATATCAATCTAACTGTTTACAATTCAAGTGGTTTAATCGATGCGTGATCTGGTCGAGATCAAGCGCACCCTCTGGTCGGCGCCGCAGCCGGTACGGATCTCCCGGACGGTCATGCCATCGGGGGGAACGGTGAGATCCGGCGCGATCTCACACAGCGGTTCAAGCACGAACAGGCGCTCCCGGAACGCCCGGTGCGGGACGACCAGGTCCGTCTGGTTGATCATGCGATCCGCGTATACGATTATGTCGATATCGAGGGGACGGTCCTCCATGCCCCCGTCGATGGAGCGTCCGAACGCACGTTCTATGCCCTTGCATGCTCCGAGCAGCGTACGCGGCTCGAGGCATGTTTCCACGATGCACGCGGCATTGACGAAATCACCGCCGAAACCATTGCCGACCGGTTCAGTCTCGTAGAGGGCGCTGACGCGCACCAGCACGATTCCCTCCTCGCGATCAAGCATGTCGAGCGCGGCGAGTATCATTTCCTCGCGTGGTCCGCTGTTCGATCCGAGTGAGAGAAGAACCATCTGTGCAGCTTTTTCAGGCATGGCGCTCGACGACGACCTCGATGTGCGAGAGGTTGTTCGGGAACGGAACGTTCAGCTTTCGAATCGTCACCTTCACCGTGTGCACGGGAAAACTTTCGAGAATGCCCTGGCATATCGCGTCGGCGAGCGTCTCCAGCAGGTTGAAACGGTTTTTTTCGACCGTCTCCATCACCCTCGCGTACACCCGCTCGTAATTCACCGTATCTTCCAGTGCGTCGGTCATACAGGCCTTGGTGAAATCGTGGTGGAACTCGACGTCGATCTCGAGTTTCTGACCGATCTCACGCTCCAGCGGGGATACCCCGTAGTAACCGAAGACGGTGATCCCCTTTAGAACGATTCTTTCCTCGAGCACGGAAAACCTCCCTCTCGCAGCGCCCTATCAGGCCGATCGCGCCTCGAGCCGTTGCCCCGCCGCACGGATCGTATCGATATCCGTCGTGATGGATAACCTGAAGAACCCTTCTCCGTGGTCACCGAATCCCACTCCCGGCGTCGAGACGATACCCGTTTCCTCGAGCAGCAGCCTGCAAAACCCGATCGAATCCTGACCGCGCGGCGTGCGTATCCAGAAATAGAACGTGGCGTCGGGAACGGTAAAGGAAAGGCCCGCGCGTTCGAGACTCGGTACGAGAGCGTCGCGCCGCTCCCGGTACACCGCCTGCATGCGTGATGCAATGGACTCGAAATGGTTCTCGCACACATCGGCGACCGCCTCCTGCACGGCGCCGAATACGCCGGAATCGAGGTTGGCCTTCACCGTCGCGAGCGCCGATATGACGTCCGGAGAACCGATCGCGAACCCGATGCGCCAGCCGGTGATCGACAGTGTCTTCGAGAACGAGAAGAATTCGATGTAGGGTACACCGGAACCGCGGGCAACGGGAAACAGGGCGGCGGCCCGCCTCCCGAAGGTGATCTCGCTGTAAGCCGCATCATGGGCCAGAACGATGCCCTGTGTGCGGCACCATTCCAGTGCTTCACGAAACCGATCCTCATCGGCCATGGCTGCGGTCGGATTGTTCGGGTAATTGAGAAACAGGAGAGACGCCCTG
>DATKWS010000227.1:0-5696 GCA_035529435.1 Patescibacteria group bacterium | reverse complement strand
TCGAAGCTTGTGGATCTGGTCCTGGCGGTACCCGTCGCCCAGTATCACGATGTCGACCGTACCGGACGGCGGTCCGTTATCCTCCAGTGTGCGCACCTTGAATGCTCCGTATCTTCCGCCTGTCCGTATATGGAAATCGGATGGATCGACGACGAGGTCGAAGACCGTCCGGAAAATGTTTTCACGGTCGCGCCGCTCTATCCGTATCTGGACGGGGACACGGGGATACGGGACGATCAGCGATTCGTGAAACGTCCGTGACAGACTCCCGTCCGCCTCGCCGGTCGTCTCCCACTCGGCGTAGATCGTCGAGTAACCGCGCGAGAAGATCATTCGATTCGTCGTGATATCGAAGACACGCACCATGTACTCACCGAGATTCAGCGTATCGATGAGCGTACGGGGATTCCCCGCCCAGTACGGCTCCGCCACGAGCTCGTCGAGGCTGAATACCTCCACCCCGCCGCCTCCCGTGTGATAGAGATCGATCCGGAGCGATCCCGTGGTGAAGAAACGGTCGAATCCGGGCTGCTCCCCCGCATGAAGGGAAACGGCCAGCGCCACAACGATCATGGCAACGAAGAATCGCCGCATTGCAGACTCCTTTTCTCGGACACGACGGAATGTTTGATTTCCCGCCATCCCATATCCGGTCTCCTGTACCAATCCTTCCGTACTGCTTCCGTACGCCCGGTGTGCAGCGCGAACCGGACGGTTCGCGCGGAGCGGCCGTCATCTTGTTCTCTTTACCCCCACCCTCCCACAGCGATCCGAGACGGCGCAGCGCGAACAGAACGGCGAGATGGGGGCGCAGATGCGCTTGCCGTATGTTACGAGCAGCTCGTTTATCTCGATCCAGTGCCGTTTCGGCAGCACGGCCCGGAGCGCGAATTCGGTCTCGTGGGGATTGCGCGTACGAACGGCGCCGAGCCTGTTGGTGATACGGTGTACATGCGTATCGACGCATATCCCCGGCTTTCCGAATCCATGCGTCACGACGAGATTCGCCGTCTTTCGGCCGACACCGGGAAGCGCAAGGAGCCCGTCGATCGTGTCGGGGACGCGGCCGCCGAAATCGTCCACGATCATTCTGGAAAGCGCACGGATCGACCGTGCCTTGGTCCGATAGAATCCGGCCGGGAATATCAGTTTCGCGATGGTTCTCTCCGTGAGCGCCGCCATACCCGCCGGCGCGGCTGTACGTGCGAAGAGCCGCTCGCTCGCCGCCGCCGTCACTTCATCCTTTGTTCGCGCGCTGATCACGGTCGATACGAGTACACGGAATGGTGATCGGGTTCTCTGCGCGATCTCCGTGACCGACGGGGCCTTCTCACCCCGGACGGCCCGCCGGAGGAGAGGCACGGCCCGCCGGAGGATTTCGCGGGACCGCTCCATTCCGGCCGGAAACCATTCTTCCCTGACGCCCTGGACAGCCACGGTACACGCTCCCATCGGGTGCCGTTCATGAACCGCGGTCGATACTCCCACCGGCACCGCACTACAGCGACGGTAGTCGTTCACATCAGTGCCGCGTCCCGGTCACGGGAATGGAACCGTACCATACGCGAACGGCCGTCATCAACCGAATTCACCGCCGGATCGCGCGGGACCCGCCCCGTTGCGGCCGGGCGCCGGGACGGGGGCGCTCCTGCTCAAACAGTCCTCCGGCGGCACACTATACGCACACCAATGGATGCGCACCAGATGCACTTTTCCGGCGCGGGGAGCGACATTCCCCACAGCCGATGGGAAAAGCATTTTTCTTGACACGGTTGCTTACCGCTCCGTATCCTTCGAATTTCCAATTGGGATACCGAGTACTGCGCCGATGTCGCAATACCGATTCCACCGGGGCATCTCCCCGCACACGGCAACGAAGAAACGCACACACGGATCGATTTCGACCACACCGAGGAGGATAGATCAATGGACTGGACATTCACCGATGAGCAGAAGATGCTGCGCGACATGGTCCGCAAGTTCGTCGAAAAGGAGCTGAAACCGGCGGCGGAACGGATCGACAAGGAAAAGAAGATCCCCCGCGAGCTCATCGACACAATGGCGGAACTCGGCTTTCTCGGGATATCCTTCCCGCCGGAGTACGGCGGCGCCGGCATGGGTGAGGTCGGTTACTGCATCATGCAGGAGGAGATCGGCCGCGGGTGCGCGTCCACCGCGACCTTTATCGGTGCGCACCAGAGCATCGGAGCGTCCGGTATCTACCTGTTCGGCACCGAGGAACAGAAGCAGAAGTATCTCGTTCCCCTCGCCGAGGGTAAGAAGATCGGCGCCTACGCCCTCACCGAGCCGAATGCCGGTTCCGATGCATTCAACTCGGAAACCACCGCGCTGGAGGAGGACGGCCACTTTCTTCTCAACGGCCGCAAGATATTCATCACGAACGGCAGCATCGCCGATATCTTCACCGTATTCGCGAAGATGGACGGAGGGAAGGCGGACGGCAAGGTTTCGGCCTTCATCGTGGAGAAGAAATTTCCCGGTTTCAGCGTCGGCAAGATCGAGGAGAAGATGGGGATCAGGGGATCCGAGACCGCCGAGCTGATCTTCGAGGACATGAAGGTGCCGAAGGATAACCTGCTGGGCCGGATCGGACGGGGCGTTCTCGTCGGTATGCGCGTGCTCGAGACGGGACGTCTCGGGCTCGGGGCCGCCGCCCTGGGTTCCGCCAAGGAGGCTCTGAAACTCAGCGCCAACTACTCGAAGGAGCGTGTCCAGTTCGGACGCAAGATATCGCAGCAACAGGCCGTGCAGTGGATGCTGGCCGACATGGCCGTCCAGATATACAACATGGAATCGATCCTGTACCGCACCGCGTGGCTGTACGACAATGGAAAGAACACCACGAAGGAATCGTCGATCGTTAAGCTCTACTGCTCCGAAGCGCTCGACCGGATCGTCGACAGCGCCATGCAGATATACGGCGGATACGGCTTCACAGAGGATTTCCCGATCGAACGCATGTACCGCGACTCCCGGATCAACCGGATCTTCGAGGGCACGAGCGAGATCCAGCGAATGATCATCGCGCGCGACGTTCTTCACGACCGCCATCTGTAGGGCGGCGGCCGCGCATTCGAACCCCGTGCGCACATCATTCCGACAGATGCCGCGGAACGCGGTACTGAACCGCCTCCCCGATATGCCGCGCCTCGATCGTTGCACAGCCGTCGAGGTCCGCGATGGTACGCGCGACCTGGATGATGTGCGTTCTTCCGCGTGCGCTGAAACGCACCGCGCGCTGCGCGTCGGAGAGAAGCCGCTCCGCCTCCGCGCTCATCGGGCACATCTCATCGAGCAGTGCAACGGGCACATCCGCGTTTCGATGCATGGTATCGATACCGCGGTACCGCTCCCGCTGCAGCGCAAACGCGCGCAGGACCTCTTTTCCCATGCTTGCTGAGTCCGCCTCCGTTCCGGGATTGTTCCGCTCGAGGTACCGTTGCTCGACACGCCGGACGGGGATATAGATCCCGATCCGGTCTATCAGGGGGCCGGATATCTTCGAGAGGTAACGCCTTCGCTGAAGCGGGCTGCAGGTGCAAACGGCGTCGGGGCTCCCCGAGAAACCGCAGGGGCACGGATTCATGGCGGCGACGAGCTGGAACCGCGCCGGGTACGAGCAATTCGC
Source organism: Patescibacteria group bacterium (assembly GCA_035529435.1). Classification (GTDB taxonomy): domain Bacteria; phylum Krumholzibacteriota; class Krumholzibacteriia; order Krumholzibacteriales; family Krumholzibacteriaceae; genus DATKWS01. Next base: position 2,047 of record DATKWS010000227.1, on the reverse strand, counting down.
GTTGGCCCGGGAGATCACGATCCGCCCCTCCTCGATCGGCTGCCGCAGGGATTCGAGTACATTCCGCCGGAACTCGGTCAGCTCGTCGAGAAACAGCACGCCGTTGTGCGCGAGCGTGATCTCTCCGGGGGAAGCGTTTCTCCCTCCACCGACGAGCCCTGCATCGCTCGCCGAGTGATGCGGCGACCGGAACGGCCGCGTGCGCGGAAGCCCCTGCCATTCCATCATCCCCCTGACACTCATGATCTTCGCATTCTCCAGGGCTTCATCCTCCTCGAGCGGCGGGAGTATCGACGGCAGCCTCCTCGCGAGCATCGTCTTGCCGGAGCCGGGGGGACCGATCATCAAGGCATGGTGCCCGCCCGCCGCGGCCACGACCATCGCCCGCTTGGCGGCATGCTGTCCCAGCACGTGCCGGTAATCGAGCTCGCAGGCCGGTCCGGGCGACCCGGCCTGCGGAGAATGCATATCCCTGACGGCACCGCCCCGTAAAAAATCGACGGTATCCATCAGGTGCGCGCACGGTACGACGGCCACGCCCTTGACCGCCGAAGCCTCCGCGGCGTTGGCATCGGGAACGACGAGGTACCGGTAATCGTTCCGCCGCGCGTAACAGGCGACCGGAAGCACGCCGCGGACCGGTTTCAATCCGCCGTCGAGCGCGAGCTCGCCGAGGATGATCACGCCGGCCGCGACCGTACACTCGATCTGTTCGCTCGCCAGGAGTAGCCCGACGGCGATCGGCAGATCGAACGCCGCCCCCTCCTTTCTGACATCGGCTGGAGCGAGGTTGACCGTTATCCTCTTGTTGGGAAATTGATACCCGTTGTTGCGAATGGCCGCCGTCACCCGCTCACGGCTCTCGCGAACGGCGGCGTTCGGAAGACCGACGATGGTGAACGAGGGCAGTCCCCGTGCGAGATCTATCTCGACCGTGACGGCAAATCCGTCGACCCCCACCACTGCGCCGGAAACGATTTCGGCGATCATCCCTTCCTCCCTTCCTCACATCCCGATCGTCGTGCCGCCCGTTCCCGCACGGGCGGCGCTCCTCGCTAGCGGCCGGGACGCTTTGTGCCCTCACGCCTCGATATGACCGCCGCAGCCACGATCGGCAGCGCGATGGTCGCATCACACAGAACGGACACGCTCCGCGCGTCGACCGCGATCTTGCCCCACGAGACGGCCTCCTCGAATGTGCATCCGCTCAATCCGCCCCACTGCGGTGCATCCACCACGAACTGGATCGCATACCTGTGGCCCTGCACCGGCCGGTTATGCACGATATTGGTCACTTCCGTCTGTTGAATGAAATTTTTCGGAGTGCCGCCGCCGACATATATGACCATCGACTGTTTCTTGAGGGCCAGCTGTGCCGTCTCCTCCACATCGCCGATGACATCGAATATCACCTTCTCGGGCATCTCGCTCAACGCTATTCCGATGGAAGAATCGCCCGGCGCGGGGCAATACACCGGGATGTCGAGCCGGGCGGCGGTGCTGAGAATGCCCTGTTCGCCCTTCGAATGCCTTCCCGCCTCTTCACCCAGAAGCTTGAGGAATTCCCTCGTCGTGTAGGGGCGGTTCTCCAGCGTCTCCACGGCCCATTTGGTGATCCGGCGATCCGTCTCGAAGAACATGTCCTCGTCGGCAAACGTATCGTATATGCGATCGATCTTCGCCTCACGGAGATCGCAGTCATCGACGTGCGGGCTTCCGATGTAGTGGTACTCTCCCACGGTTTCGAAAAAGTCATGGTACAGGTTCGCCCCCGTCGATACAATGATGTCGACAAGCCCGCCCTCCATCAGCCCGACGATCACTTTTCGCATCCCGGCCGGAACCATCGCGCCGGCGAGACCGAGCCACACGCTGATATCCTCGTCCAGCGCCTCGGTCCAGATCCTCGCCGCCTGGGCGAGCCTCCTGCCCTGAAAGCTGCAACCCTCCAGACCTTCGAGCAGATCGCTGCATGACATACCCGGCCGTATTTCGAGGGGTCTCGTGGGATGCTCGAGAAACTTCTTACGCACGCCGGCCACCACCT
>DATKWS010000226.1:0-21984 GCA_035529435.1 Patescibacteria group bacterium | reverse complement strand
ACGCTGCACCGGCCTTCGAATGTCGACACCCCGGAGATTTTCCACGGCATTTTCGGCGCACTCGCGAATCTCTCCGAAACGCTTCCCGTTGTCTTTCCCGTTCACCCCCGGACGCGGAAGATGATCGACGGCAGTGATCCTCCTTTCGAAACACCGCACGCCCTCAGGATGATAGAGCCGGTCGGGTATCTCGACTTTCTCGCCCTGATGAGGTATGCCCGCATCGTGATCACCGATTCGGGGGGGATTCAGGAGGAAACGACGGTGCTCGGCATACCGTGCCTGACGGTGCGCGAGAACACCGAGCGCCCCATCACGATATCGATGGGCACCAATACCCTCGTCGGAACGAATGGGGAGAGAATCATCGCCGCAGCGACAAAGATCCTCGCGGGGGGATGCGGTGATCACCGTATTCCACCGCTGTGGGATGGAATGACGGCCGGGCGGATAGCGGATGTCCTCGAGAAAGCCTTCCGATAAGGACGAACCCGGCACCGGGGTGTGTGGAGAATCGTCCGTCACCGCCGGTTACTTCTGGAGTTTCGGCGCGACGGCGCTCCCTTTGGTCAGCATCTTCATCGCCTCTCTGATCATCGCCCGCATCATGGGACCCGAGGTGGTCGGCCTCGTGAGCCTCACGATGGCGCTCGCCACGGTGCTGCTCATCATCGCCAAGTTCGGCGTCGACGGCGCCGCCTCGCGTCTCATCTCGGAATACGATATATCGGCGCCGCACCTGATACCGCGCCTCGTTCGCTGGAGCGCGCTGCTGCGGCTCGTTTTCACCGTGCCGACGGCACTCGCCGCCGTCCTGCTCGCGCCGTATTTCACACGCCTGTTCGATCAGGATCAGCTTCTTCCCCTGTTCCGCCTCGGGGGACTCCTGATACTCGCCGTGAGCATCAATGAGCTGGCGGCCCTCCTCGTGCTCGGCCTCAGACGGTTCAGGATTCTGTTTTCGATGCGACTCGTAATGCTTGTTCTGCGGGTGACGCTCGTCGCGCTCGCCGCCGTCTTCTCCCTGGACGCAGAGGGTATCATCGGCGCGTACATCATAGTGGCGCTTCTCCCCGGTCTGTTCGTGCTCGCGATCCTGTTCCGCATAACACCACGCGGCGGCGGGGCGGCGGGGGAGCCGGTGTTGGGGAGGCTCCTCGGCCTGAGTGTTCCGCTGGCCGTCAGCGGCGCGTCGGTGACGATCTACTCGCTGCTCGACAAACTCATGCTCGGTTACTTCGAGGAGCCGTTGCAGGTCGGTCTCTACACGGTGGCGCGGAACGTCGTCGAAACATCCCTCTTTCCTACGTTCGCCCTCGTCATGGCCTTGCGCCCGGCGCTGGCTGGTGCCTACACATCGGGCGATCACGCGCGGTGCTCGCACCTCATCAACCTCTCGCTCCGCAATACGGTTTCGTATTCCTCGTGCGTCGTCGTTGTTTTCGCATGCCTCGCACGCCCACTCGTCACGGGGCTCTTCTCCGATGCCTTCACGGAATCGGCCGGACTGCTCACGCTGTTTCTTCCACTCATCGTCATGCGGAGCCTCGGGTCGGTGATCCTCCCCGGCCTCATAGCGGCCGATCGCGCGGGTACATACGCACGCCTCACATTCATCGGAGCGCTTCTCAATTTCGTGTTGAATATACTTTTCATTCCGTTGTACCAGGCAAAGGGCGCCGTCGCCGCCACGTTACTTTCCTACCTGCCCGTCGAGATAATCGGACTGAGGGCGATCGCGCGGTCGTTTCCCGATATCTGGCGGCGGGGAGATACGTGGCGGGTCGTGAAAACAGCCGTTGCCGGGTCCATCGTTATCGCGGCATACCGGGGCGTCATGCCCGAGCCGTCCACATTTGCGATCGCGGCCGTACAGGCAGCCGGTGTCTCGACGGTGTTTGGAGTATTGCTACTCATCTTCCGGGCACTCACGTTGGAGGAGCTGCGCGATTATATCAAGCCGTTCATACGGCGGGGCAGCCGGTAGCAGGTGCCGCTCGCGCGGTGTCCGGCGTATTGAAGAAATTACATGAATCGTTCTTGACAAGATTGTGCAAATAAACGATTCTTGATATGGGCTAATCGGGTGAGGTGATATTTGCCGACGGCTGGGTTTATCATACCGGTAGTGCTTTCGTTCGTGTTCGGGTATTTATTCACCCCCCTCGTACGTGGGATGGCGGTCCGCTGGAAGATCTGTGAAAAACCCAACGGCCGGACCTCGCGTGATATAGCGCATATCGGCGGCGTCGCCATCATAGGAGCGATCCTGATCGCACTTATTCCCGTCTTCGTGTTGTTCCTTCCGTACGATCCTGTTCAGCGCGCGTTTCTCCCCGTATTGATCGGAAGCGGTTTCTTTACATTTCTCCTCGGCATAATCGACGATCTGAGAAGCCTGCACTACCTGTACAAGCTCTTTTTTCAGATAGCCGTATCGATTTTCATTTCCGCGGGAGGCATTGCACTGCTCGATCATTTCGGGATAGTCCACCTGTCGCTTTTAGCCGCGCTTATCGCGTTCGCGTGCGGGGCCCTGTGGATGCTTGCCGTTACCACATCATTCAATCTCATCGACGGTATCGATGGTCTCGCTTCGGGGCTTGCGCTGATAGCGTCCGTCGCCTTCGCCGTTGCGGGATTGTTGTTCGACCAGCCGCTCGTCGCGGCCCTGGCCCTCGTCGTGTTCGGGGCGGTACTGGCCTTTCTGCGGTACAATTTCCCCCCGGCGCAGATCTTCATGGGTGACTCGGGGAGTCTGTTCCTCGGTCTCATTTTCGGCCTCATGACGATGCTGCTCCTCGTACCCGGCAAGGCGATACTGTACCGTATGGCGGGCTGCATCTTTGTACTCAGCATCCCGCTCATCGATACGACACTCGCCTTCATGAGGAGGCTGCTCACCAATCACCCCGTTTTCGAGGCCGATCTCAAGCACCTCCATCATATCCTGCTGTACCGTTTCGAATCGGTACGGAAGGTGGATATATTCATGTGGTGTCTCTCGATCGTATTCGGACTTCTCGGTGTTTTGACGATGATGGGCAATATTCTGGCGTTCGTGCTGGCCGTTGTGGCGCAACTAGCGGTTTTTGTTCTTGCCCTCCGTGGCATGGTTCACTTCGCCCTGCCGCGGGATAAGGTTGAAGATATCCTCGGACGCAGCGGAATTACCGCCTCCCGGTTCGCGCCCCGCAGGGAGTGACGACTTCAAAACACATTCACGTTTCCAATTGTCATTTTTCCTACCCTGTGATAGTTTCGTGAAGGAATTGCTTCGTCCCGCATTCGGAAAAGCGGAGGAGTTGCGCACGTGAAACGGGAAAAGTATGTTGTCGTCGTCGCCAGGTTGGATCCCGTATCGCTCGTCCACTTCGAGCGCACGATCGACCAGCTTCGCGATGGGCACCCGCGGTACACCTTCGTCGATTTCCGTGATGTCACGGATGCGGCGAAACACCGGGGGAAGGGCCTCGGCAACATCTTTGCCCTGCTGGAACGGAATGAGGTCGATATCATCGTCGCCAACGCGTGTGAACTGCCCCTGCGCCTCCCCATCTGTGCTGCAATCGCCGCGATCCCGGAGCGGGGCAATCCCTTCGATGTACTCATCGCACGGGATGAACTCATTCTGGATGAACAACCGGAGCATGTACGGCTTGGGGTGACCGATGAGGTGAGCAGGGTGCAGTTGCTCTACTACCGGCCCGATCTGGTGCTCAGGGAGGAAAAGAGCGGGGTGGAAGCCCTGAACCGGCTTATGGCGGAGGATGAGATTGATGGATTCGTAACCGCCGCAGCGGAGGTCGAAGCGTTGAATCAGCAAGAACACGTCGTGGAGGTGTTCACGAGCTCTATCTGCACGCCGATGGCAGGCCAGGGGGCGCTGAGCCTTCTCACGCGAAAAAACGACAGGGATGCCCTTGCAGCGACCGCCATTCTCAATGATCCGTCGAGCCTCGCCGAGGTGATGCTGGAACGAATGTTCCTCGGCGTTGTATCAAGGGACGGCAGGGTCCCCGTGGGCGTGCTCGCGAAGATGGAGGGAGATACGTTCGAGATTGAGGCCGCGATCACGGCGCCCGACGGCTCGGAAAAGGTCACCGGGGCCATTGACGGCGTCACCGGTCAGGAAAAAGAGGTCATCGGCAGGCTGGTCGAAGACCTTCTCGCCTCGGGCGGCGGCAGGATCATTAAGGCCCACCGATGATCTGAAACCCGGAATACGTGAAAGATGCTGGACAGAAAACTGATACGGAATGAACCGGACCGTGTGCGGGAAGGGATCAAGAAGAAGGGCGTCGATTTCGATCTCGATTCGTTTCTCGCGCTCGACGGGAGGATGAGGGAGCTGATACAGGAAACTGAAAAGCTCAAGCACGACCGCAACGTGGCATCCCAGGAGATCAGCACCCTGAAGAAGGAGAAGGGGGACGCGGCGGATGCCATCGAGCGTATGCAGAAAACAGCCAAGCGCATCAAGGAGATCGATCGGGAACTGAAGGAGATGTCCGCAGCCTTGGACGAGCAGGCGCTCGCGATCCCGAACATCCCGCACGAGTCGGTACCGTACGGAACGTGCCCGGATCACAATGTCGAGATCCGGCGCTGGGGAGAGATTGTCGAACCACCTCAAAAGCCCCAGCCGCACTGGGAAATCGGGGAGAAGCTCGGGATTCTCGATCTCGCCGGAGGCGCGCGGTTGAGCGGCCGGGGATTCGTCGTTCTCAGGGGTGACGGCGCGCGTCTGGCCCGCGCCCTCGTCAATTTCATGCTCGACATTCATCACCGCCAGGGGTACGAGGAACTGTCCGTTCCGTACGTGGTGTCGAGAGACTGCATGATCGGCACCGGCCAACTCCCGAAGCTGGAAGAGGATATGTACAGTTGCGAAAAGGACGATCTGTTCCTCATTCCCACGGCGGAGGTGCCGGTTACGAACCTGCACCGGAACGATATTCTCGACGGGGACGACCTGCCGATAAAGTACACCGCGTTCAGTCCCTGCTTCCGGCGCGAAGCGGGGAGTTACGGACAGGATACGCGGGGACTCATCCGGGTGCACCAGTTCGACAAGGTGGAGATGGTGAAATTCGTTCGGCCCGAGGATTCGTACGAGGAGCTCGAAAAGCTCCTCGATGATGCGGTCGAGATCCTTCAAATCCTGAAGATTCCGTACCGCGTCATCGAACTCTGCAGCACGGATCTCAGTTTCAGCGCCGCGAAGTGCTACGACATCGAGACGTACGCAACGGGGACCGGCCGGTGGCTCGAGGTGTCATCGTGCAGCAACTTCGAAGACTTCCAGGCGAGACGTGCCAATATCCGCTTCAAGCGCGACAAGGCGGATAAACCCGAATTCGTGCACACACTGAACGGTTCGGGACTCGCCCTCCCGCGCATCATAGCGACGATTCTCGAGATCAACCAGACGCCGACCGGAAAGGTTCGCATTCCCGAGGCGCTCGTGCCGTACATGGGCGGTACGGAGTTTCTCGAGGCTTAATGTGAAGATTCGCTTATCAACAAATCTTCCCTTCCTGCTGAAAGTCTACTTCATCGTCGGGGGTATAGTGCTCGTCACCCTCGCGCTGATGTACAACAACAGCCTAATCGGCAGGATGCGCGATCAGTCGAAGGACATGACGCGTCTCTTCTCGCGATTTCTCGCGATCGAGTTCAGGGATGTCGAGGACAGCAGGCGGCAGGATCTCATAACCGAGATCCGGGACGCGATCAGCCTGCCGTTCGTCGTAACCGACATGGAGGGGCGCCCCATGGTCTGGGCGCGGATCGGCCTGCCGCAGGTCGATAAGCTCAGCAGGATTCTCGATTTCGATCCGCAGAATCCGGACGATCCGCTCCTCGTGCAGGTGCTCGAGATGGCGCGGGAATTCGACCGCATCAATGAGCCGATCCGGAGTGAGAGCGGGAAACTCTACTTCGTGATACATTACGGCTCCTCACGGCTCACGAGTGAACTGGCCGTTGCGCCGTACATCCAGCTCGCCGTGTTCGTGCTGTTCATGCTCCTGGGATTTCTCGGATTCAGGTCGATGAAGATCGGGGAACAGCGCTCGATTTGGGTCGGTATGGCCAAGGAGACCGCGCACCAGCTCGGGACGCCGCTCTCCTCGATCATGGGGTGGATCGGCATGATCGAGGATGAGATCGGCGGGACCGAGTGTTCCGGACGGCTGGCGGAGGCGCTCAAGGAGGCCCAGACTGATATCGATCGCCTCAGCAAGATATCGGCGCGGTTCAGCAAGATCGGATCCCAGCCGAAGCTTGAATTCCAGAAACTCACACCGATCATCGAGGAAACGGTGCAGTATTTCGAGCGGCGCAGGCCGTCGCTCAAGATACACTCGACGATCACGGTCGAAATGGAGGAACTGCCGCTCATACGGTGCAGCAGGGATCTCATGGAATGGGTGTTCGAGAATCTCATGAAAAATGCACTCGATGCGATTGCGGACGACACGGGAAAGATTCATATTACAGGCAGGATGAACCGAACTGAAAACCGCATGGAGGTCGAGTTCGGCGACAACGGTAAGGGTATGAACCCGGCGCTCAGAAACAGGATATTCTCGCCGGGTTTTACAACGAAGAGCAGGGGATGGGGACTCGGCCTCGCACTGGTGAAGCGGATTGTCGAGGAGATCCATCACGGATCGATCAGGGTCCTGCACACGCAACCGGGCAAGGGTACGATATTTCTCATCACCTTCCCGGTCGATTGATATGACGCAAGGGGTGGTATGGTGAAGGACAAACGGATACTCTGGGTGGACGACGAAATAGATCTTCTGCGCTCGCATATCATCTTTCTCGAGGAGAAGGGGTACGAGGTGGTGGGCGTCTCGAGCGGCGAGGCGGCGATCGAGGCGCTGGGGGGGCAGCGATTCGATCTGCTCCTGCTCGACGAAACGATGCCGGGAAAAAGTGGTCTCGAAACCCTGCAGGGGATCAAGGAGATCGATGCGAATCTGCCGGTGATCATGATCACGAAGAACGAGGCGGAAAACCTCATGGATCAGGCGATCGGGATGAAGATCGACGATTACCTGCTCAAACCGATCAATCCACTCCAGATCTACTCGGCCGCCAAGCGGCTCCTCGATGGGCACCGTATCCAGGAGGGGGCGGTGAGCAAGGATTACCTCCAGGCCTACCGGCGGATCGACGGAATGATTTCTCCCTCGATGGGGTGGAAGGAATGGGCCACCGTGCACCATGAGCTTTCCGCGTGGGATCTCGAATTCGATCACTTCAGCGAAACGGGTCTCAACCAGACGCATCGAGATCTACGCAAAAAGTGCAACGTCGATTTCGCGCGGTACATCGAGGAATGCTATATCGAATGGATCAACGGCAAGGAGCGCCCCGTCCTCAGCGTGAATGTCTTCGACCATTTCGCCTTTCCGTACATCCGCAGCGGGCGCAAGATGTACTTCATCGTCATCGACTGCATGCGGTACGACCAATGGTTGAAGATCGAGGATCTGCTCGCTCCGTATTACAATATCGAGCGTGATTACTACTATTCGATCCTGCCGACCGCGACGCCCTACGCGCGGAATGCCCTCTTCTCGGGACTGTTTCCACTCGAGATCAGCGAGCGGTATCCCGATTACTGGCTCGAGCGCTCCCGTGATGAGTTGAGCAAGAACAGGTTCGAGCAGGAACTGCTGGCCGAACAGCTCCGCCGAGCGAGGCTCGAAAACACCTCTATCAAGTACATCAAGATCTACGAGACGGAGGAGGCCAACGAGATCCGAAAGCAGGTCGACAGCTACCGGTCAATCGATCTGGTCGCGATGGTATTCAACTTTCTCGACATTCTCGCGCACGGGCGCAGCCAGAGTGAGATCCTTCAGGAGATCGCACCGAACGAGAGTGCGTTCCGGTCACTCATGCGTTCGTGGTTCATCCATTCGGCGCTCTTCGATATTCTGCAGAAGATATCGCGTCACGAGGCGGTCGTCATCATCACGACCGATCACGGTTCGATACTCGGCAAGAAGGCGAGTCTCGTGCACGGCAACCGCGATACCTCGACCAACCTCCGCTACAAATTCGGAGAGAATATCAACGGCGATCAGAAACAGACCCTCCTTATCAAGAAACCGAAGATGTTCAAGCTTCCCGCCGAGAGTCCCTCGAAGAACTACATTATCGCCAAGGAGAACTATTACTTCGTCTATCCCACTCGGTTCCACGAGTACGAACGGCAGTACCTCGGCACCTTCCAGCACGGCGGGATATCGCTCGAGGAGATGATAGTTCCCTGCATCACATTGAAACCGAAGTGATCCCGGTCCGGCCGTCGGCGGCACACTCCTGTTGCGCCGCCGACGCCGAACGATTAGACTACACGGGCGGTGAGTTGAATACGGCAGGAGTACGCGGCATGGTTCGTTTGCTTCAGTTGGAAGGACCGATCGTCCGGCGCTCCGTTGCGAGTGATTCCCCCTCCAGGACGCGCAAGATCGGCAGGCGCCTCGGCGAACTCATTCCGGCGGGCACCGTGATATCGCTCGGGGGGGGGCTGGGGGCGGGCAAGACGCTCATGGCAAAGGGGATCTGCGCCGGCCTCGGCGTAGATGAGGAGGTCGTGAGCCCGAGTTTCATTCTCGTCGAGGAGTACCGCGGCGTGTTTCCCGTTCTCCACTTCGATCTCTATCGCCTCGATGAACTGGGAGAGGTGGAGGATGTCGGTCTCTTCGAGGCGATCGACGGGCGGAACGTCGTGCTCGTCGAGTGGGGCGACAGGCTCCCCGCGGGAACGATCAGGTACGATGTGCGCGTGCACCTCGTGATCCGGGACGCCGCCGAGCGCGAGATTCGCCTCGAGGCGCCGGCACGACTGATAGATGCGGTTCTCGGCGCGTGACGCGGAAATGCCCCACGGCTCCACATACATAAGGGGCGGGCGATCAATCGAACGCGCGATCGCTCCCGCGGGGGCTCCGATTCGCTCTACTGCATTACCGATGAATGGTGAACGGCATACAACGACGCTCGCGCTCGACACGTCCCACCGCAAGGGGAGCGTCGCGGTCGTCAGCGGCACGGAGCTTCTCTGCGAGATCATGTTCGACGCGGGTGACACGCACTCGGCGACACTCATGCCTGCGGTGGACACGTGTCTCAGGACCGCAAAACTTCCATTGCGTCTCATCGATCGGTTCGCCGTCGTCTCCGGTCCCGGGAGCTTCACGGGTCTCAGGATCGGGCTTGCGACGGTCAAGGCGTTCGCCGCCGTCTGCCACCGACCCGTCGTGCCGGTGACGAGCCTCGAAGTACTCGCCGCGGCCCTTCCGTTCACGGCGCATCCGGTGCTCGTCATGATCGATGCGCGCCGCGGCGAGGTCTACGCGGGGCTGTACGTTACCCATGACGGCATGCCGATCCCGCTCGTACCGCCCTTCTCCGCCGGGCCGGTGAGCGCCGTGGAGCGGGCGATCGCGGTATCGGACGGGGTCCCCCTGCTCCTGTGCGGCACGGGAACCGAACGGTACGGCGAGATACTTTCGTCCGCCGTTCCGCGGGGCAGCCGGTTCGCGGGACCCCGCTGGTCGTTCCCCTCCGCTTCACAGCTCGCCGCGCTGTCCGGCGTGAAACCCGCAGTGTGCGGCGAGGATCTCCACGCACTCGAACCGCTGTATATACGGCCGCCCGATGCACGGCTCCCGTCCGCGGCGAAGCTCGAGGCCGGCGGAGGTCCGTAGCGGTGGCGGGTGCCTTCATCAGGGATATGGCGAAGCGGGACCTCCCGCGGGTGATGGAGATCGAGCGGGCGAGCTTTCCCACTCCTTGGACGGTACAGATGTTCCGGCAGCAGCTCCTTATCGGCGATATTGCGGTGAACCTCGTTACCGAGGCCGTGGGGAAGGTTGTCGGTTATGCGGTGTCGTGGCTCGCATTCGACGAGATTCACCTTCTCAGCATCGCCGTGGCCCCTTCGGAGCGGCGTCGTGGATACGCAGGCGGGCTCCTTGATGAGGTGATCCGGCGGGGAGTGAAGATGGGTGCGAGCACGGTGATCCTCGAGGTCAGGATGGGCAACACGGCGGCACAAGAATTTTACGCGGGGCATGGTTTCACCGTGATCGGTACGCGCAGGCGGTACTATGCGGATACGGGGGAGGATGCAATCGTGATGGAGCGTGACATTGAGATTTGAGCCTGATATCGGGTACCCGGAGGGATTCGTGAACCAGGCGCGACTCGCCGTGATACTCGGGTCCGGGCTGTCGATGATGCAAGATATCGTCGAGCCGGAGCTGTCATGTTCCTATGCCGCAGTGCCCGGGCTCAGCCCGACGTCGGTTCCGGGGCATGCCGGACGGCTTCTCCTCGCGCGCATGGGCGGAAAACGGGTGATTCTCTGCGCGGGACGCCATCATATCTACGAAGGATTCGATCTCGAGGGCGCCGGCGCCGTTGTTACGATGGCGGCCTCCCTGGGATGCCGGTCGATCGTACTGACACAGGCCGCCGGAGGGCTGCACCGGAGCCTGCCGGTCGATTCCTGGCTGGTACCCGACAGGGTCGTCATGTTCCCATCCCGGGGACGGGATATGAACCGGGCGGCGGGAGATACGAAAACGGATGGAACCGCCGCCGGTGTCGGCGGCCTGATAGACACGCACCTGAGCGATTCGGTCGCACGGGCGGTGCAATGTGCCGGGCTCACGCCGCACAGGGGCACCGTGTACTGGACTCAGGGACCCTGCTACGAGACCGCGGCCGAAGCGCGCGCAGCCCGTGCGCTCGGCGCCGATGCCGCCAACATGTCGTGCCTGCCGGAACTGCTCGCGGCCCGCCGTTCGGGCACAAGGGCCGCCTGCCTCAGCTGGATCACCAACCATACGGTGAACTGCTCCACGCGCCGGACGGATCATGGTGAAGTCGTGCGGAAGGGTGAACGGGCGGTGCAATCGCTGGCGCGGATTGTCGTTGCGCTCGCCCGCGGCATCGGATAGAGCGATGGAACCGGTCCGCCCTTCTCGGAGAAGAACGGTCCGCCCTTCTCGATGGAGCCGGCCGGTCCCTCGATGTGCCGGGCATCTGGCGGCAAAAAAAGCCTTGGCCGTATTTTTGCATAAATGCTACATTTAGAAATGATACGGAAGGATGCGCAAACCGGGTCCAGAAAAACGGGGGGTGCGGGGCTATGAACTGGCTGAAGCGCGCCAAGCAGGGAATCAGAACCTGGCGGAAGAAGAGCCTGCCGGATGGACTGTGGGAGAAATGCACGTCGTGCGGTGAGATTTTGTACAAAAAGGAGCTGAGCAGGCTTCTGTCCGTGTGTCCAAAGTGCTCGTACCATTTCCGCATCCCGGCTCGGCACTACATCGAGATCATGACCGATCCGAGCACATTCAGCGAGATCGACACCGGGCTTCTTTCGGGGGACCCCCTGCGTTTCAAGGACAGCAGGCGGTACCGGGACCGTATCCAGGAGGCGCGCAAGAAATCCGGCTGCACGTCCGCGATCATCACCGGAACGGCCGAGACGAACGGACGGCGTATTGCCATCGGCGTCATGGAATTCAGCTTCATGGGCGGCAGTATGGGCTCGGTGGTCGGTGAGAAGATCGCCCGTCTCGCGCGCCGTGCGGTCGAGGAGCAGATCCCGCTCGTGCTCATCAGTGCATCCGGCGGAGCCAGGATGCAGGAATCGATCCTGTCCCTCATGCAGATGGCGAAAACCTCGGCGGCCGTCGCACAGCTCTCCAGGGCGGGCCTGCCGTTCATCTCGATACTCACGAATCCGACGACCGGCGGTGTTGCGGCGTCTTTCGCCTTCCAGGGAGATATCATCATCGCGGAGCCGCAGGCATTGATCGGGTTCGCCGGTCCGCGGGTCATCAAGGAGACCGTGGGGGAGGAACTGCCAGCGGGATTCCAGCGCTCCGAATTCGTGCTCGAGCACGGCATGATCGATATAATCGTGAGCAGGCGTGAGATGAAGAAGGTCCTGGGTTTTCTTCTCGATACGTTACTGTGTGGTGTAGAGAAACGGGTGGAGGAGAGCAGCCAGAAGGATGACCACAAGACGATCTCACTCATCCGGTAGGGTCACGCCCTTTCCCAATATCGCATTTCTCGAACGTCTACGGCCCTCCCGCATGAAGCTCGGCCTCGAGAACATAACGAGGCTCCTGGAACGGCTCGGGAATCCACACGAAGCCTTTCCCTCGGTGCTCATCGGGGGCACGAACGGCAAGGGCTCGGTGGCGACATACATCACGTCGATACTGCGGGCGGCGGGCTTGAGCGTCGGCACCTTCTATTCACCGCACATCTTCAGGATTCAGGAACGCATTCGCCTCGACGGCGATGAGATACCGACGCCCGTCTTCGATGAAATCCTCGGGAGGCTTCGCCGGGAGCACCGGACGATTCCCTTTACCTTCTTCGAGGGGGTGACGGCGGCAGCGGCCCTCTATTTCAAGGAGCGGGGGGTGGACATCGCCGTATTCGAGGTCGGCCTCGGGGGGCGGCTCGACGCGACGAGACTCGTCGATGCGGTGGTCACGGTCGTGACCGGCATCTCGAAAGACCACATGGTTCACCTTGGATCCACGTGCCGCCGGATTCTCGACGAAAAGCTCGGGATCGCCCGGAGCGGGGTGCCCCTCGTTGCGAATCTCGGCGACCGGAGGCTCGTCGCGCACGCATCGCGCCGGTGCGCGTCGGTCGGCTCACCGTTTATCGATGTGAACGGGGAAGTCAAGGCCGCCGCCACGCGGATCGATTGGCGGCGGTTGGCCCTCACCGTCGAAACGCCGGTGCGCGACTACGGCACACTCGAGACGGGGCTGATCGGTGCGGTTCAGGTGCGCAATGTGGCGACCGCGGTGAGGGTTGCGGAGCTCCTCGATGATTTTTACCGGCACCGGCGCGACCGGCGGGTTGTACAATCGGATGTGGTGCCGGCACATCCAGCGCCGTCGAGGAGGCGGGGGAGCGCCGCCTCCCGTCAAGCGGAAGAGTGTATAACCACGGAGGCGATCCGGGCGGGTATAGGCCGCGCGTTTATACCGTGCCGGTTCCAGGTCCTTGCCGGGAAGCCGCGGATCGTGCTGGATGTCTCGCACAACGAGGAGGGGCTGCTCGCCGTAGTAGATACGCTGCTGCGCCTCTCCCCGCGCGGGAGAAACGTGCTCGTGTTCGGCGTGATGGCACACAAGGAGCTGGGAAGGTTTCCGCACCGGGCGGTCGGCGCGTTCAGGGAAATTATCTGTACAGCGCTAAAAAAAGGGCACAGCATGCCGGGGGCGAGCCTCGGCGAGGTATTCCGGAGGGCCGCGGCGGAGCGCGGCGGCGTTACCGTGACCGCAGCCCGCGGGATGGTTTCGGCGCTCCGCGTCATGCGGAAGATCGCCGGGCCCGAGGATACGGTTGTTATCTGCGGTTCCCACCTTGCGGTCGAGGAGGCGACCGGGCTGCTGTGAGCGGAAAACGAACGAGACCGGTGGTCGCGGCGCGCCGGGGGATGCGCGGTATGACGCATCGGCGGCGCAACCGCGGCGGCGGGAACCTGACGGGGAGTGATCATGGAATGCATATTCGGCATTGATATCGGCGGCACGAATGTGAAACTCGGCATCCTCTCGCGTGGGGGGGAGATCCTCGATTCCGGTTCGATCACGACGATGGCCGCCGATGGGCCCGGGCGCGTGGCGGAACGGGCGCGGGACTGGATGGATGAACACGGCGGCGGCGAACGATCCCCTATCGCTGCGGGCGTCGATTGCGCGGGGCTTGTCGATGGGTCGAAGGGATTTCTCTACTCATCCCCGAATCTCCCGGGATGGGAAAACACGGATCTCGAGACGATCTTTTCGGAAT
Organism: Patescibacteria group bacterium; assembly: GCA_035529435.1. Lineage (GTDB taxonomy): Bacteria > Krumholzibacteriota > Krumholzibacteriia > Krumholzibacteriales > Krumholzibacteriaceae > DATKWS01. Next base: position 8,115 of record DATKWS010000226.1, on the reverse strand, counting down.
GTCTCTCGCTCCCGGTCGTCGTGGAAAACGATGTCAATGCCGCCGCGTACGGGGAGTACCGGCGCGGCGCCGGTAGGGGTACGAGCTGCTTCGCCTGCGTGACGCTCGGAACGGGGGTCGGGGGCGGTATCGTCACCGGCGGGAAAATTTTCCGTGGATCGTCGGGATTCGCTGGGGAGATCGGGCACACGGTGATTCAGATAGACGGCCCTCCGTGCAGTTGCGGCAAGCGCGGGCATGTGGAGGCGCTGGTCGGTGCGATGGCCATCGTGGAACGTGCGCGCCGCGCGATGGAAGGCGGGGAGAAGAGCATCCTGGGGGATAGGGGGCAACTCACGGTGAAGGATATCCACGGCGCCGCTCTCGCCGGGGATGATCTGGCCATCGATGTTCTTGCGGAGACGGGACGCTACCTCGGGTACGGGCTGTGCAACATCGTTCATCTGTTCAATCCCGAGATCATTGCCGTGGGGGGAGGTATCGCCGCCGCGGGGGATTTCATCCTGGAGCATGCGCGGCAAACCGTCCGGCAGAACGTTATGAACGAGCGGCTCGCCGGCGTGCGGATCGTTCGGGCGGAGCTGGGGAACACCGCGTCCTTCACCGGTGCGGCGCTGCTCGCCGCCGAGAGTGTATCGACCCGGTAAACCGGGAACGGGAGAGATGGGCATGACGGCACAAAACGGCACGGGAGGCCGGCATCGCGACGGACGGTGCGGCGTTCCTTCCACGGGCGTGCGCGTTCCATGCGGGCTCGTGCCGGTATCGTGTCTCGCCGTTCTTCTCTGCATGCTCCTCGCTTCGATCGCCCCGACCCGCCTCCCGGCGCAGCGGGCCCCGGCCGGAGCGCGGTCACGCGATACGACGCTCTATACGGTGTCGGCGGCGACCCTGCGGTCGGTGCTCGAGGAGGGCCGGCGCGTCACCTACCTGGAGGGAGGCGTGACGGTTCTGCACCGCGCGGCGGTCATCACGAGCGGTAGGGGTAAACATTACGAGGATATGCGGTACACGCTCCTGCTCGACGGCGTTCACGGCCGTGACGGGACGCTCGAACTGTGGGGGGAATCGGGTGAGTACTACGGCGAATCGAATATTCTCACCGTTGCGGGAAATGTCCGGATGGTCGATCAGGGTTGGAGGATCACCTGTGACCGGGCGCGGTACGACCGCGGGCGGCGCATCGCCATACTCACGGGCAACCTGAAACTCTCCGACAGCACACGTGTGATGTACGCGGACAGCATCTATTACGATCGTGACGCCGATACGGCCGATGCATTCGGCAACGTCGTACTGATCGACGAGGTGGAGGATTATTCCATCGCCGGTCGTCACGCCCTGTTCGACCGCGTGAAGAAGACGGCGGTGGTCGATGATCGCCCGATCCTCACGTACGATCTGCGTGCCCAGGAGGTCGGTATCATCTCGAGCACATTGATGTATTTCCATGTGGAGGACGAGATAGGTGTCGCCACCGGGGATGTCAAGATGAACAAGGGGGAGACGCATGCGGAGTGCGATTCGGCCCTCGTGCGGAACAACGAGATGCTGATCGAGCTGTACGGCGAGCCCCGCGCGTACAATGGTACCTCCGGCATGACGGGCCGCACTATGCGCATCCGCTACAACGAACGCGGTGTCGAGCAGGTCGTGATCACGGATGACGGCCGCCTGACCGAGAAACCGCCCCCAGGCTCCTCCTGGAGGGAGGATTCGTGGATCGAGGGGGATTCCATCATCATACATATCAACGAGGAGCGGGTGGATTCGGTGGGGATCATCGGCAATTCACGGGCAATGTATTACCCCGTGGAGGGCGACATGAAGAAGGTTTCGAACAATTTCTCCACGGGGGATACGATGTTTTTCCGGTTCCGGGGCCGGGAACTCAGTTACGTGCGCATCGCCGGAAAGTCCACGGGTGTGTACAATTTCCTCAATCTCGCCGCCGCAGAGACGGTCGACAGCCTCGCCGCTTCGATCGATACCGCACTGGTGTACCGCAATTTCACGACACGCGCCGAGCGTATCCGTTACAGCGCCGATGTCATCGAGTATTACGCCGATACGGAGGATCTGAAGCTCGACGGCCACGCGGCCCTTGCCTACCAGAACAAGAAACTCAGCGCGAACAGGATCGATTTCAACTCGCGGCTGAACATTCTCGAGGCATCGGGCGATCCCGTTCTCGAGGAGGACGACCAGAAGATGTACGGCCTCGTCATGGGATACGATATGGAATCCGAGGCGGGGCTCGTCGCCGAAGGTTCGACCAGGTACGAGCAGGGATTCTACCGCGGTAAAAATATCTACAAGGTGGGGAAGGATATCCTCAAGGTCTACAACTCGGTTTACACGACATGCGAAAACAACCGTCCCCATTACTCGTTCCGCTCCGGACGGATGAAGGTCTACCTCAAGGACAAGATCGTCTCCGGGCCGATCACGATGTATCTCGGCGAGGTACCGATCTTTTACCTCCCGTTCATGGCGAACTCCCTCAGGCGCGACAGGCACTCGGGGATCATGCGGCCGAACTTCGATATCGGCATCGACAGCAGGGACGGGCGCTTCATACGTGGACTCGGTTACTACTGGGCAACCAACGATTACACCGACTTCACCGTTACAACCGATTTCAACGAACGGCAGAATTTCAGGGTCTTCATGAAGAACCGGTACAAGGTCCGGTACGTGCTCGACGGAGATGTACAGTTCAATTACCTGCGGAATCTCGCCGCGGATGGAAACGAATGGACGTTCAAATCGAATCACCGGCAGAGTTTCGGAAAGAACACGTCCCTGAACAGCGGTCTCAGCTTCGTGAGCAGCGACCGGGCGCAGTCGGCCGTGAACAGCGCGGAGGATGTGAAACGTTTCCAGGACCGGCGCATCGACTCGCGGGTCAATTTCAGCAAGCGGTGGAGGGGGACCAGCCTTGGTCTCGCCGGCAGCCGTTTCCAGAAGCTCAACGTTACATCCCCGACGGAGAATCGCGTGACCGCGACCCTGCCGTCCCTCTCGCTGCGTCTGCCGCGCACATCGCTGTGGTTCGGTACCAAGCACAAGAGCGGGGAGCAGGGACTCTGGGAGCGGGTACTCAGTGGTTTCACCTTTTCACCGAACCTCAGCGCGAGCCGCAAAACCGAGGAAAGCGAGGCACGCGAGCTCGCGACGTTGAGCGCCAACTCGAGCACCGGATTCGGGAGACAGCTCAAGCTGATGTTCGTCAACCTGTCACCCTCCGTCAACATGGGCTGGAACTACTTCAAGGTGCTTCACGACCGCATCCATCCCGACTATGCCGGTCAGATCACGAAGCGCGGCGACTACCGGAACGATTTTTCCATGAGCCTCTCCTCAGGGGTGGGGACGACACTCTACGGTATCTTCTATCCCAAGATCGGCCCGCTGCTCGGCATCCGCCACACGTTCAACCCGACGGCGACCTATTCGTATACACCGAAGATCAGCGAGCGTCAGGTCGAACGGCAGAGTGTATCCTACTCGATTAAGAACATCGTCGAGGTAAAACTGAAAAAGGGAGAGAACGAAACCAATCAAAAGGTATTCACGTGGGATCTGAACGGCAATTTCGACCCGAAGAGTGATCTGGATTTCCAGCGACCGGGAGATCAGCATTTCTCGAACATCACGAGCAGTCTGTACACATCGATCGGTAGTCTGATTTCCTTCCGTCTCAATAATACGTACGATCCGTACGAGCGCGAGATATTGTCGACGAGCGTCAATACCGGCCTGACCCTCCGTCTCAGCGGATCCTTCGCCTATGCGGGAGAGTGGGATGCACGGGAGGTCGAAAAGATAGCGGCTGCGCGGGATGAAACCGGGGCCGAGCCGGCGGACGGGCGAGCGGGCGAACGTGAGAATGTGCCGCCCGCCGACCGGGGGGACGTGGGATCCGCCGCAACACCGGATGTGCAACCCGCCGAGCGTGATGATGTGCAACCCATCGATCCGGATGCGCCGTTACGACCGGGAGACAAACAGAGCTGGTCCCTGAATCTCAACTACAGCCTCTCGAGAACCGGTTCGGGTGACATGCAGCGGATCAACAGCCAACTCGACCTCACCAGCAACATCAATCTAACTCGTAATTGGAAAGTAAGTTATAGCGCTTATTACGATCTCGAGGCGGGGGAATTCACCAGTCAAATGTACAGCATAAAACGGGATCTTCATTGTTGGCAGGCGAGCTTCGTGTACCGGCAGTACGGTGACGAGTGGAGTTACTATTTCCAGATCGCCATCAAAGCGCATCCCGAGATCATGTACGAGCGGGGAGCCCGGGGTCTCCAGAGCGGATTCGCATTCTGATCCCGAATTGAAAAAATGGCGGTGAGGGCGTTTTGGAGGATGGGTGGAAAATGTTGTAAGAACGCGGGAAAATCGATACAAAAGTATTGACAGGATTCCGTACTGCCCGTAAGGTTGCGACAAATCTAGGTTCGTGAAAGGAGGTGACCGATGAACAAGACCGAACTTATCGAACGGGTTGCCAAGAAAACCGGCATGACGCTGAAGGATTCGCGTGAGGCCGTCGATGCGATTTTCAGTACCTCTCCCAAGGAGGGAGTTATCGCAAACGAGCTGGCTGCTGGACGCAAGGTCCAGATCACCGGGTTCGGCACCTTCATGACACGTAAGCGCAAGAAGCGCAAAGGACGCAACCCTCAGACCGGCCAGGAGATTACGATTCCCGCAACCAAGTTCCCTGCCTTCACAGCCGGTAAGGCCCTCAAGGGCCGTATCGCCAAGTAAGAGGGGTTTCTCATTCGGGGGGCAAAGAGAGTAGATTTCCTTTGCCCCTTATTTTATAATTCGGGTACATGGCCGGCCCACACAGGGGTCCATGCATGGAACACAAACGGCGAGTGGTCTCGAATCGTGAACGTGGCGCCGCATGCGGACGGTCAATGCCGCCGCACGCTTCGACACCTCCAGAGGTGAGTCGATGCGATTTCGCGTATTGTTCGGTTTCAGCCTTGTAATGATCCTGCTGTTGATCGGCTGCGTCGAGCGCAAGCCGGTGACGGTCCTCTTCACGAGCGATGTGAAGGGGCGTATCAGGCCGGCGGGGTGAGGAGAAAACGCCTTTGGCGGTGTGGCCCGGCGGGCCGCGGCACTCAAGGCTTTCCGCGGGGAGGATCCCGATCTACTACTCCTCTCGGCCGGTGATTTCTATGACAGACCCGGAATCATGGAGATGTACCGGAGCCGGTTTATCGCGGGGACAATGGTCGGCATGGGATACGACGTCGTCGCCGTCGGTGAGTACGAACTGAACTACGGGCTGCGCACGATAGAGGCCGATGCGGCCGAGGGACTGCCCGCCATCTGTTCGAACCTCTACGCAAATGGTGAACGTCTCTTTCCCCCGTACCTGATCAAGATCGTTCACGGCAACAAGATCGGTATCTTCGCCTTGCTGGATGAGCTGCCGCGTGATATCGGGGAGGTCGTGATACAGGATCCAGGTGAGGAGGGTCTCGCGGTGATCCGCGAGCTGCGGGGGAAGAAGTGCAACGCCATCATCCTTATCGCGCACATGACCAGGGAAAAACTGCTCGCCCTGCTCCCGCGTCTACAGGAGGTGAGCCTCGTGATCCGCGGGCACGCACCGTCGGGTACCAGTATCACCGAAAATTGCGCCGACACGCTCGGTGGAACATTCGAGGATGCCGGCGTGCCGATCGTTTTTGCCGGTGACCGGGGGCGGGCGCTCGGAAGGGTAGAGATGGCGCCGGGACGCGATGGGAAGATGACGATAACCGGACGCTCGGTGGTCTATCTCGACGGTACCGTTCCGGAGGACCGGGAGACGGCTGCAAAACTGAAGACATTCACCGAGGAGGAAGGGCTCCGGCGGCGCGACATGCGCCTCAGTGAGTTTCTCGCACGCGATGAGGTGACGGGCAAGGTCAAGGAACGGTACCTCGGGTTCGATATCTGCATGCGATGCCACTCGGACTTGATGCCGCGCTTCATCGAGAGCCGTCATTTTCGCGCGTTCAATATACTCGAGCTCCGGGGCGAAACCAACAACGAGAAGTGCCTGCCGTGCCACACGACGGGATTCGGCCGTTTCAGCGGTTACGATCCGAAGCGTGAGAAGGAAGGGGACACGTACCTCCGCGGCGTCCAGTGCGAGGCGTGTCACGGTGCCGGGACGATGCACGCACGGGACGGTTCGTACATCGCGCGCGCCTGGAAATCGTGCCGGGAGTGTCATACCGCCTCGTGGAGCCCTCATTTCGACGAACGGGCATACTGGAAGCGGGCGGCGCATTGCGGCACGCAGAGCGCGACGCGTACATCAGATGAGGTTTCCGAGTAGGGAGAGGACGCCGATGCACGGAGCAAAAAGGGCACTGTTGCGTGTCTGTTTATTCTGCATGCTTGGGGTGATCACCGCAGGTACTGCGCCGGCGGCGGGGATCGATTTTCTCGTCCCCGGCGTATCCCTGGAGTCGGTTTCATTCAATCCCGGAGTGCGCGTGCGGTACCTCGTGACCTCCGAGGTAGAGGGAGCGGTCGACTCGTCTGAGGTCGAGCTCGCCGTTCTCGAATGCGGGGCAGGCGGGGTGCTCATCGAGATTTCCTCTATCTCCAATCCGGGGACGCCGGAGGATATCCTCACGGTGCGGATGAGGCTCGACCGGCGGGTGACATCGATCTCGTCCGCCGATGAATTCAAGGAGTGCATACGGTCGATACAGGTCCGGGAGGGAACCGATCCGTTCCGTGAGCCCTCCGAGGAGGAGATCGCCGATTTTGAATTCGAGCGGATGTTCCTGAAACGGGAAGAGAATGCCGTGCGGCGGGATATCGGGACGGAACGAATCGAGACCGCTGCCGGCGCGTTCGTCTGTGATGTTATCGAGCTGTCGAGGCGGGATCGACGTGCCGTCAAGCTCGGAGGGATCGATGCTGAACGTGTGGAGGAGGAGGTGAGCACGGTCTGGTTGTCCGACGAGGTGCCGTTCTGGGGCATGGTCGGAAGCAGGGTGGAACGCCGGCGTGAAACCAGGCTTCTCAGTAATTCGCCGGCGGTGAAGCTCGTGCCGCACAGGACGGTCACCGCCTCGATGCTCGTCTACTACGAGCGGGGAAAGGCCCCGGATCGGTAATCCCGCCCCTCCGCGACCGAGACTATCTCCATGCAGCGCCGTGCCCCATGGGGAAAAAGGTGCCCGCCGCCGTGCGGCGGGGGCATCGATGAGAGACCGGCCGTGCACTTTGATCTTTACAATCTTTACATATAACTTAAATTTATATTGAGTGCTGATAGTAAACGATCACATGCCGCCGGTGTCGATCGCCGGCATGTGATGCGGGTATGAAGTGGACGCGCCCACGAAGGGACCGATGTCGTTTGCGGCACGGGAGAGGCGATGCGGTCCCCGCCGCAACCTCGGCGGCCTGTTCATTCATACGACCGGATAGATGGAATACACTGTGCGCATAGATGGGAGCTGGAGGAAATGAAGAGACTGATCCCCGCCGTAGCGATCGTTATCCTCGCACTGACGCTGATACCACGTGTGTCGCGTGCCGATCCATTCATCGAAAAGGGACTGCGCCCCGCCGCGGTTCTGATCCGGGATGAACGCATGGACACCTTCAACGAGGTCCGTAGGATAGTCGGCGAGCGGGGGGGGCGCGGGCTCCTGGTGTTTCCCCCCACGGCCATATTCGGGCGGTTCGCCGAATCCCTCGATGCATCCGACTTTTCCGGATTACCGGTCACGGTCGTCGCCACGCCCGCGGAACTAGCTCCCGGCATGTGCGACCCGATCATCTACCAGGCGATCCTGACCGTCATGGACGAGCGTGAGATACTCGGGCGCAGTGTTCCGCACGACGACGAGCGCTTCAGGGATCTGGTGCTCGGTATTCCGGATGATGTCAGGAAGGAGATCGACCGGAAGTACCTCCGTGAGGGCCCGCGAACGGGTTCGCCCCGTGAGATCGTGGCACGGAGCATCCATCAGAACGCCGAGTTCTTGATCGGAACGGTTCTCGTCAACGTCATCTTCCCCGAGAGCGGCGGCACCGGCGAGGACTGGACCGAGGAGGAGCTGGGCAATG
>DATKWS010000225.1:0-3618 GCA_035529435.1 Patescibacteria group bacterium | reverse complement strand
CGCCGAGAAACGAATAGAGAGAAGAAAGAAACGTTCCGAGAATCCCGAAGGCCGGGATAATAATAAACCGGGCGGCCATTCGAACGGACCAACGCCTGGCCGCAGCGCGGACTTACCGAAGCCCAGCCGCCGTGCGAACGGATCGAAGGCTGACCGCCGAGCCGACGGATCGAGGCCGGGCCGCCGTACGAACGGACCGAGACCGGGCCCGGATGCGCGGTCCCGGCATATCCCGCAGGCAATACGGGATCAGGTATTCGCCCGTGACGGCGGGCGGTGCACGTTCGTGGGGCCTGACGGTACGCGATGTAATTCAACATGGGATCTGGAAATAGATCATGTCATTCCCTATGCGAAGGAAGGGGATCATTCTCCCGGAAATCTCAGAATTCTCTGCGCGCGACATAACAAGCTCGAGGCGGAGCGCGCGTACGGGCGCGATCACATGAATAGATTTCATAAACGGGAATAGAAATTTGAGCATCGGCAGCCCGGGAACACGATCGGCCTGCAAGAAATATATCGTATGATATACCTGTTTCTTGGATGCTGCCCGGGATCGGTGAATGGAAACAACTGGCTTATTCTGCAGGAGATAGTAGTGCCAGAAAAGCGATTCCGGATATGCCTCACCGCTTCCTTTTCACTTGCGGAAGGCCCCATGGGGCAATACAATATATGGGATTCACGGTGGGCGTAGCTCAGCTGGTAGAGCCCTGGATTGTGGTTCCAGTTGTCGCGGGTTCAACTCCCGTCGTCCACCCCATTTTATTTATTTATAAATAATCCGCGCCGTGCGTCATCCAATGATGATGGTAAGGCCGTACGGCCGGGCCGCCCACGAGCCGCCCCTGTAAAGCGAACGGGCGGGATCGAGCTCCCGCCCGTATTCTATTGCCCTGGCCGGATACCATGGCGAAGGCCGTTATTTCATCGCGTCGAGCGCATCCTTGATCTCGGTGATATCGGGCAACGTGCCCGGATCGTCGGATACCCAGGTGTACTGGATGGTGCCCGCCCTGTCGATGATGAAGGCCGCCCGCTTGTCGACCCCGTTGAGTGGTCCCAGCTTCTCGTGGAATGCGCCGTACGCCTTGCCGGCGGTCTTGTTGAAATCACTGAGAAGCGGGTAGGGGAGGCCGAGTTCTTCCTTCCACTTGTTGAGGACTAAGGGGCTGTCGATGCTCGCGGCGACGATCATCGCATCGAGCCCCCTGAACTCGTTGAATCCGTCACGGATCGAGCACATCTCTTCATGGCACGTGGAGCTGAAGGCGAGCGGGAAGAAAAACAGGACGATATTTGCCTCGCCGATGTGGTCCGAGAGCTTCCAGGTATCTTCCATCGTGAGGGGAAGCTCGAAATGGGGCGCCTTGTCGCCAATTTTCAATGCAGCCATCGTTTCCTCCTTGCTTGAACGTGGATGGGGAACGCATCCCCCATCTCTATTTAAGAATTATTATAAATTAATACAGTGATACGGGCGGGATGTCAATCAAAATATGCCCGCACATGATTTCCCTTGACCAGGCTCGGAATTCCGTTACAATGGCAATCGAACCTTCCGGGGATGTGGGGATGAGGAACGGGTGATAGGTTCAATTGTTTTTACCGACAGGAGGTGTGGTGATGAGTGGTGTAAACAAGGTGATACTCGTAGGGAATCTCGGCTCCGATCCGGAGCTTCGCCATACACCGAGCGGAACGCCGGTCGCCAATTTCCGCATCGCGACCAATGAGGTTTTCAACAATCGCGAGGGAAAGCGCGAGGAGCGGACCGAGTGGCACCGGATCGTCGCATTCGGCCGCCTCGCCGAGGTCTGCGGGCAGTATCTGAAGAAAGGCCGGCAGGTCTATATCGAGGGACGGCTCAGGACGCGTGACTGGGAGGACCAGAGCGGCAACAAACGGTACACGACGGAGATCAACGCCACGCAGATGGTGATGCTCGGCAAGGCCGGCGACACGGGATACGTACCGGGCGAGGCGCCCCAGGAATCACCCCCCGACGACGTGCAGGCGCCGGCCGGTGGGGGGGAGGACGACGATCTGCCGTTCTAGCATCGTCACGCACGGCGCCCGGCACCCCGGAAGGTGAGGACGCCGTGCAGTAACTATTTTAAAGGGAAGCATCGAAGCACGGTGCTTCCTTTTTGTTTTATGGCTTCGCGCGTGTCACCGAGGCGTGGGGGGGAGCGGAACCCGGTATGAATCGGGGATAATTCGGTAATCGACGTTACGGATTGGATCCCGCCGGGGATTGCATGCTCTTGGGCGTATTCTTCTGGAGGGCCTCTCTCGCCTGAATCGCTTTCCGGATCGAGTTCTCGGTCATAGCTCCGATGCATCCGTCGGTACAGAGGCCGTACGCCTTCTGAAACCGCATGACGGCGTTTTTGGTTTGAGGGTTATACGTGCCGTCCACCGGACCGGGGTTGTATCCCAGGGTCTTCAGGGCTGATTGAACCTGTGCGACGTTTTCCGGGTCCTGCTTTTTCAACGGCTCGCCCCGCATGTTGAGATTACTCGAGCTGAGCGTGGAAGGACGCGCGTATTCGTACTGATCTTCCGTGCCGCCGCAGGAGTAACAGAGGCACAGCAACACGCACAACGATACGGAACACAGTCGCAGGGTAGCGGTTCTCATGTAATCCCGATTGTTAATCGATTGTACCATGCGTACCATGGATCAGAAGGATTGTATCCTATTTCTTCATGTGCTGTCAAGGACCGGATTCGCTGTCGGTTCGCTGTCGCATGCATCCGGCGTCAGAGCGTGGTTTTTCCGGCGATCCCCCGCGGAATGCCGCGTTGCGAGCGCATCTCCTCCGGGCCCCGCGCCGGCTCGAGCCGTTTCGACTCGAACCCCGATCTCTTCGCCACGATCCGGTAGTCGAATGCGATATCGTCCGTTTTCCCGTCCCGGGCCCGCACGATGAAATGCCGGTCGGTCTTCTCGGCGACGTAGAGGCCGCAGTCGCCGAGCGGCGTCAGGAAGACATGATATACATCACCGAGATTGACGGTCTGCGCGAAGATGGGGTCGATCTCGATGAGCGCCTCGCCGCCCGTGAGCCGTCCCTCGCCGAAGTCCTCGAACCAGTTCCCCGTGCTCTGAACGGCGTAGACCTTCCGGTGGCCGTAGTCGCGCGTGGCGGCGAGGGTCACCATGGGACCGGAGCTCCCGAGCGTGCCGTCCGAGTAGACGCCGTAACCGTCGTTTGTGTATCCGTACACGCCGACCTGCGAATCGAATATGGGGCTGCCGCTCGTGGCTTCTCCGTAGACACCGGTGCCGCCCACGCCGTCATCGGAGTGCATGCCGGCGACGGCGATGCCGCCGCTGAACGAAGGCGACTCGGAGAAATACGAGTACCCGGCGATCGCGGCCTCTCCCGGATCGGGATTCGGATTATGCACCTCGAGCCAGCTCTCACCGTGAAGGATCGTTGTGCCGATCCCCACGCGGCCGCCGTCGCCGATCACCATCTTGGGTCCGATTCCCTCCTTGAAGAACTGGATGGTGCCTTCGACGGGATGGTACAAGAGCCGCCACTTGATCGACCCGTCAACGCTGAACATCACGCCGGGGGCATACCCCGATGGAGCGTTGATAAG
>DATKWS010000224.1:0-2783 GCA_035529435.1 Patescibacteria group bacterium | reverse complement strand
AATCGGAATGTGATATTGTATAGTCCGTCCGGCACGGCGGAGGCGCCCCCGGCATCGGTCAGGACGCCCTGGTAGTTCATGAGCGGCGGGATCTGCGCGAGAGCCGCGCCGGCGCAGAGTATCAGCATTGCGACGATAATGACTGCACATCGCGTCATTGCACATCCTCCTTTATTAAATGGCCTCTATTTTCGAGGTGTCAGCCTGCTTATGACATCGGCGATTCTATGCGACAGTGAAATTTTTCGCAACGGCAATATCGGCGGCTCGAAAAACCGGCGCGCACTATCGCATTGCCGATACCGCGCGGGCTTTATAAATAAGTAGGAGGGAAGCGATCTTGGCCTCATCCCTCCGCGCATTGAATAATTACCTGCGTTCCGCTACCGCAGAAGGATCATTTTCCTCGATATCGATTCCTTGCCGGCGGTGAGGCGGTACAGGTACACGCCCGAGCCGGCGGGATCGCCGTTCATGTCGGTGCCGTTCCAAACGATGTGGTGTTGCCCCCGGTCCTGCATCCGGTCGACGAGACACGCGATCCGGCGCCCGGCGATGTCATAGATCTGCAGTGTCACACGGCAGCGCTCCGGAAGAAAATACCGGATCGTCGTCGACGGATTGAACGGATTCGGGACGTTCTGATCGAGGAAGAATGCGAGCGGCGCTTCGGGCGTATCGCCGCCGGTGACGTTATACGGCCGGAGCAGGGCGTACGGGCTCTCGTTCCCGTGAATATCGGCCGCCGCCACTTTATAATAGTACCCGCTGTCCCAGCGCCAGTCCCCGTCGAAGGTGAACGTGTCACACGGCGTAGCGAGCATGTTCCCCGGCCCCGGTTCGAAATCCTCCGTGAGTCCGCGGTAGACGGCGTAGCCGTCGAGGTCGGGCTCGGCGTTCGGATCCCAGAATATCCGCAGCCCCTCGGGCAGGTGCTGCTGCTCGCCTGCGAGCCCCAGCGGCGGGCAGGGGGAGAGGTTGTCGAGCGAGTACCCGCTGTCCGGTTCCGACGTCCAGAAGAGGAGCGGATCCTCAGTGTGCGCGATGATCTGGAAGTAGTGATAATCGGTGCTGACGGCGGTCGAGTCGAACAGCGTCGGAACGGTTTCCGCGTACGTTTCGATCCTGCCCGCCGCCACCGTTTCGACGAGTTGCCAGAAGTACGGCTCGCCGAGAAGCTCACCCGTGCGGATCGTGCCCGGCGGCGCTCCGAGGGAGATATCATGCGCGCCGGCGAGCATCAGGGCCCCGTTGCGAACGGACGACATCGCCGCCGCTTCCTCGATCGCCCGCCAGATCGAGTAATGTGAAACGATGTAATCGGGATCGTAGTCGAGACGGCCCGCGTACCAGGCGAGATTCACCTGTCCCCCCTCGTCCCCCGGAACGTCGTGCACGGAGTATATCTCGGGGCAGGGGTATCCCCAGAATCCCCCGGCCGTGACGCGTTGCGCGTAGACCTCCCGGTACCCGGTCCGCTGGTCCTGGTAAGAGGCGATCGCCCCGCCGGCTCCGTCGGATACGATCCGCACCTTTGTCTGATCGCCGAACGCGTCGCAGAGTACGACGCCGCCGTACGGCCAGTATGATTCGCCGATGTCGTTCAGCCGCTCGGCGTATACATTCCAATTGCCGGTGCGTTCATCGGCCCAGGCGACGATGATCCCCCCTTCACCGTCGGAGACGAGGACGGGTTCCTCCGTCTCCCATTCCGTTTCGAAGAAGTCGATGCCGCCGTAGCCCCACGGCAGTCCCCCGGCGCTCGAGATGCGCTGCGCGGTGATTCGGGCGAACGATCCCCCGAGTCCCCCTTCCCACGCGAGGAACACGCCGCCGCTTCCGTCCGGGATGAGATTCACGTCGTATTGTATGGCGAGGGAGTCGCTGACGAGAATTCCGTTTGCGCTCCATCGAACGTAGCCGTCCCGGTCGAAACGCTGTGCATAGATCGAACTGTACGTTCCGCGGGGATCGGCCCAGGCGATGATCGCACCGCCGGCGCCGTCGGAGGTGATCCGAGGATATTCCTGCCATCCGGTCATCACGCAGATCGGCAAGCCCTCCCCCAGCCAGAAGACCGAGCCGTCGGCACCGACCTGCCGCGCATAGATATCCTGGTCACTCCCGCGATTGTCCTCCCATACGATGATCGCGCCGCCGTTGTTGTTGCTCGCGAGGCGGGGTTCCTCCTGCGTGCCGGAGGCGGCAGATACGGCGACGCCGCCGGCCGTCCACAGAGCCGTGCCGCCCGCGTCGATCCTTTGAGCATAGATATCGGGATCGACGCCCCGCATGTCGGCCCACGCGAAGATCGCTCCTCCCACGCCGTCGGAGACGAGATCGGATTCGTACTGCATTCCGGACGCCGTGCAGACGGCAACGCCGGTCGATCCCCACAGGAGATTCCCCTCACCGTCGATCCGTTGGGCATAGACGTCAATCGATCCGTAGATGTCGTTTATCCAGACGACGATCGCGCCTCCCTCGCCGTCGGCGATGATACGATGGTATGCTTGAGTGTACGGGAGCGCGCTCAGTGCAACGCCGCCGGGCGTCCAGAGGCGGTGACCGTACGAATCGATACGCTGAGCATAGAGGTTCGCGTATCCCGATCTCGAATCGTTCCAGGCGGCGATAGCACCCCCCTCGCCGTCCCCGCAGATCTCGGGGAACCAGAATTCTTCCGGGGCCCCGGTGACGACGGGGTTTCCGTCCTCCTCCCACAGTGCGGCCGCATCAGATAGCAGCGGGAAAACAAACAATGAACATACGAGGATTGTGAT
>DATKWS010000223.1:0-11132 GCA_035529435.1 Patescibacteria group bacterium | reverse complement strand
CTGGCGCGCTGGAGCAGCGCCGTCATCTTCATCGCATGCATCGGGTCGACGCGGCTGTCGGAGTCGGCGGTGGAGAGGAGCACGGCCGGGTACGGCACGCCGTCCCACACGTTGTGGTAGGGAGAATAGTGCATCAGAAATACGAACTGTTCCGGATCATCGGGATCGCCGTACTCGGTGATCCAGTACCGGCCCACCGAGAAGCGGTGGAACCGCGCCATGTCGAGGACGGGAACGTTGCAGACGGCGGCCCGGCAGATGCCGGGATGCTGCGTGACGGTGGCGCCGACGAGGAGCCCTCCGTTACTCCCCCCGAAGATAGCGAGCCGCTCCGGGGCGGTGAGGTGCTGCCCGCAGAGATACGAGGCCGCGGCCGCGAAATCGTCGAATACATTCTGTTTGTTCTCGAGGCTGCCGGCCCGGTGCCACGCGGAGCCGAACTCCCCGCCGCCGCGCAGGATCGCGAGGGCGAATACGCCGCCCAGTTCGAGCCACGGGAGGAAACTTTTGAGCAGGAGCGGCGTGCGTGAGATGTTGAATCCCCCGTATCCGTAGAGAATGGTCGGGTTCGTGCCGTCGCGGCGCAGCCCGGAGCGGTGGACGAGGAAGACGGGCACGCGCGTCCCGTCCTTCGATGTGCACCATTCCTGTTTCACCTCGAACGTGGAGACGTCGATGGCGGGACCGCCGGCGCGGTCGTACACGGCGAGCTCGCCTGTTTCGAGATCGTAGCGGTAGATCGTATCGGGAACGAGAAACGACGTGAATCCGATAAAGAGCTCCGTGCCGTCATGACGCCCCTCGAGATCGAAGATGGTGCCGGTGCCGGGGAGCATGTTTTTTTGAGTTTCCGTACCGGTGCGCTCCGTCATACGGCGTGACCCCGCATCGAGCGCGCATTCGTACAGAACGCTCGTTGCATTCTCGAGGTAGGTGACGAAGAGCCGCCCGCCGGCGGTGGTCGCGTACTCGATGGCGGACCCGTGCTCGGGAAGCACCTCCCGCCAGTTCTTTCGCGACGGATCGGTGAGTGGTGTTCGGAGGATCCGGTAGTTGGGCGCATCGAGATCGGTCTTCATGTAGAGGTATCCGCCGTCGATCCACCCGATGAAATGCGCATCGATCCCCATCGCGACGGGTATGAACGCGGCGTCCCCGCCGGTGAGCGGACGGATGTAGAGCTCGTTGCGGCTCATTCCCTGGTGAACGTGGATGACGAGATGGCCGCCGTCCTCGGAGATCGAGCAGTGGGGCCAGTCGTGCATGTCCCGTCCCTCGCCGAATACGAGCGGGTCCTCGCGCGGATCGGTCCCGAGCCGATGGAAGTAGATGCGGTTGTGGTAGAACTCCTCGCCCTCGGGCACCTCCCCCGGCGCGGGAAAGCGGGAGTAGTAGAATCCGTCATCGCTCCGCAGCCAGGCGACGCTTGCCATTCGCGTTCGGGGGATCGTATCGCGCAACGCACGGCCGGTGCCGGCGTCGATGAGGTGGAGCGTGCTCATCTCGTCGCCGCCGTGCGAGAGGCCGTACGCTACGTACCGGCCCTCACGGGAGGGGAACCACCAGTCGATGGTGACGGCGCCGTCGTCGCTCATCTCGTTCGGATCGACCAGTATGCGCGCCACTTCATGCAGCCCGTCGCGGCAGTAGAGCACGGGCTGGTTCTGATTCCCCTCTCTCTTTGTGAAAAAGTACCGGTGGCCGTGCCGCCGCGGCGCGCCGACGGATCCGATGCCGAGGGAGCGTTCCAGCATCGCGCGGATCCGCTCCCGCCCCGGTATCGCATCGAGCGTCCGGCGTGCGTGATCGTTCTGCGCGTCGATCCATTCGCGCACCGCGGGGTCGTCACCGTTCTCGAGCCAGCGGTACGGATCGGTCACCGTGAGGCCGTGCAGCGTGTCCGTCACGGCGACGCGTTTCGTTTCGGGGTAATCCATTCGTCGTACCTTTCGATGTATGTTGTGCGGGTCCGGCACGGACGGGATTGTATATAAATCCATCCCCCGTGGCCAGTGAAATGGCCGTGCCGGTGAATTATCATAATTGAATGCAGGGATCGAAAGTAACAGATTGAATGCATGGGGCTGAATGCACGGATTTTCATTGTACGGAAAATATTTTTTTCGACGGGTGTGCGGCGACTGGTTGACTGGGTACGGCGACGTCGCGATCAGCAAACGTGAGGATTACGTTTCGGATTCTATGACGAGGATGCGCGTGACTGGGACGAGCTGGCGGCGGACGGCATCCTGTGTACGAACGGATCGAGCCCCACGATACGGCTCTGCTCCATCCGCGAGCGCGGACCGACCGGGCAGGCGCCGGGGGGCGGCATCCATATCGAGAATTCATCACCGCGGGTTATCGATACATCTCTCTACGCCGGACGGCGGGTGTCGAGGCTCTGCGAGAACGCGCCGATGCCGGCCGGGCAACGGGAGATCGTCTGGGACGGGCGCACGGGCGGCGGGCATGCCGCGGCGACGGGCATCTACTTCTGCCGCCTCACGGCGGGCGCGGCCGACGATGTCAAGAAACTCTTGCTTATTCGATAGTGTCGTATCCGTCAGATCGGTACAAGGTCGGTCAACCGGAATTTCTCGTTCCACTTGCAGGTTATATCGAGCCCTTTTTCCTTGATCTCCTTCATCGCGTGGATCGGCCTCGTGAAACAGCCCCCGCACAGCATGAACATGGGGCAGTCCCCGCAGATCTCCCTGGTGGGTGCCGGCAGATCGTATAAGTATCCAGACGGCGCAGTCTTCATTATCTCGACGAGCGATTGCTCGCACAGGTTTCCGTACGAAATCAGATCCTCCGACATCATCAGGCAGGGCCGCGCCGACCCGGTCGGACCGATCACGAGGGATCGCGATCCCGCCCCGCAGTTGATCCCCTTTTTCGTGTTCCGCCTTTCAAGCTCTTTACCGAGGTTAATGAATCCGGGCGGGAATTCGGCCTCGATCTCTCTCTTGAGCTCCTCCCACGATCGTATTTGATCGTCCCTGACGAGCTCGAGCCGGCGCCCCCGGCCGACCTCGAGTATCGGCGCGAACGAGAACCAGTTCGCACCGAGCCCGTGGACGAGACGGGCGGTGGCTCGTATCGAATCGAAGTTTTTCGCGTGAATGTTCATCGCGGCGCGGTACTTGACCCCGTGCTGTGTCAGAAGCCTCGCTGTTTGCAGCGTTCGTTGGAACGACCCCGGCACACCGCGCAGGTAGTCGTGCACCTCGCCGGTATGCCCATCGATGTCTATCTGCACGACGACGTGGTCACTCTGTTCGGCGAGTATCTGCACGAGTTCGTTATTGAGCAGCACTCCGTTGGTGATCAGGGCCACCATCTTGAAATTTCGTAAGGAGAATTCGATGATTTCACGAAACCGGGGGTGGATCGTCGGTTCTCCACCGGTGAGTTCGATCGTCCGAACACCGAGCCCCGCGAGCTCGGAGAGTATCCGCAGGGCCTCGGGTGTATCGAGCCAGTTCCCTATACCCGGCTCGCACTCCCGGTAACAGTGGAGACATTTCAGATTGCACCCATCGGTGAGCTCGAAGGCCGCATGCTGAGGGCTGAAATAGTCGGTGGAGCCGCCGATGCTGAGCTGTGCTTCCGTCGGCTCATCGTGCAGCTGGAGCGTACCGTCCCCGATCGATTTAATGATATAATCGCCGGTCACATGAACGACGTCGAACTCGTTGGAATAGTATTCCTTGTTGATCGATCGGAGTATCTCCCCGTAGGAATTTCGCCCGTTGCAGAGGGAGAGAATACGCGCGGCCTCCCGGTTGAGTTGGTAATACGTGTAACCGGTTGGATTGTGAGGGTCCGCACCCTCCTGTATAAGCCTCGCCCCGTACGGTTGGAGATGCAATGAAATACCGTTCGCCAGACACGGGTACATCGTGGCCGGGATCGTGGCGTCGCTTCTTGTTTCCGGTTCCCGTTTGCCGTCGCTGTGCATGGGAGATTCTGCCTTTCCATCTATGCATCGATGCCCAAACAA
The DNA here is from genome assembly GCA_035529435.1 of Patescibacteria group bacterium. Taxonomy (GTDB): domain Bacteria; phylum Krumholzibacteriota; class Krumholzibacteriia; order Krumholzibacteriales; family Krumholzibacteriaceae; genus DATKWS01. Next base: position 7,123 of record DATKWS010000223.1, on the reverse strand, counting down.
GGGTGGAGTCTCCCGGGGAGACTCCACCCCGCGGTATAACCGCTGTCAGGTCGATGCAAGCGCTGTACGCTGTTACGCCGGCACCATTGGTAACATCGGTTCCGTTCGTTCTGCATCCAGAAGGATGGAGAACGAACGAACCTTACTCCATCGCAAACCAGCTTGCGAGATGCGCTAAGATGGCAACCTCGATGTCCGGTGTCGGTGTAAGGCCGCACGCCATGCACCCGATGCAAAGGTCGCATTCCTCCTTTGCGGCGACAACCTTACTCGGCGTCGCCATGAGTGTCTTATCAGACATGAATTCCCTCCTCTCCGTTCGTTAAAGCTCATGGCCATACCGCAGCATGACCGCTTACGCCCGCGCAGAGCGAAACACGCTCCCCACGCAGCACCTGATGCGGCGACGCGATGTTGTTGAATAGAAAGATGTTAGCCCCTCGCGTATGCTTCCTCTCGCCCCCCTCACCACCACGTGTCGCCGCAATACAGCGCTATCAATTACACAATCGGGCTGTATTCTGTCGTGGACTATTGCGTGTGTGCCCTGGATCGCTTGTTTGCATTATATTCATGCGCCGAAAGGTGTCAAGAGCATATTCGATGCACCTCGATAATTGTTGACACGACTGGCAGTTTCTATATCATGCAGAGAGATTAAGGGAACACTCATGGCAGATATTCTATTGATCAATCCACCTTCAGGCATGGGGCGCGTCACGGCGGCGTTGGCTTCCGTTTCGGAGCGGATCAACATGCCGTCCCTCTTTTCGAGAATACACCCCTCGCCCCTGGGACTGCTGTACATAGCAGCGTATCTCAAAAAGCACGGGCACGCCGTATCCGTCGTCGATCTTCGGCGCAAGCCCCTGTCGCGGTCGATGTTTCTGGCGCGGGTGCGGCGCGAGAAGCCGCGCATCGTCGGCATCTCGATCATGACCGAGACGTATCATCTGGCCCTTCAGATCGCACGGACGGTCAAGGAATGGAACCCCGCGGCGTGGGTCGTTGCGGGTGGCCCCCACGTTACATTCATGGATGAAGAGGCGCTCCGGGCCGGGCCGATCGATATCGTGGTCCGGAATGAGGGCGAAGGGACGATGCTCGATCTCACCAGGGCCCTCTTGGATGGTGGGATGAACTCGATCGGCGGCATAAAGGGTATATCGTATGCAGTGCCGCGGAAACACGGGCGAACTGTGACGCGCACCGCGTCCCGGCCGCCGATGGCCGATCTGGACGAACTTCCCTTTCCGGCGCGCGATCTCGTCGATGCAGCCGATACGCCGGACTCGGATATCATGATAACGGGCCGGGGATGTCCGTATGGCTGTATTTTTTGTGCGGCCTCGGCGATGAGCGGAAAAAAACGGCGATACCGCAGCGTGGAATCGGTGATAGAGGAGATGCACCTTCTGCACGAAACCCTCGGGATTCCGACGATTTATGTCGTCGACGATACGATTGGGGACCGCCCGGAACGTGTGAAGCGCATCTGCCGGAGGTTGATTGCCGATCGTTTCGCCGGGACGTGGACGTGCGAGATGCGCGTCAATGAAGCATCGCCCGAGCTGTTGCAGCTCATTCGGAACGCGGGTTGCGATTTCCTGCAGTTCGGCTTGGAGTCCGGCGACGACGCCGTTCTGAAGGCGATACGGAAAAGGATAACGGTGGAGCGGATAGAGCGTGCCGTCTCACTGGCGCGCGAGATCGGATTCAAGATCAAATGTTCGGCGATAATCGGTCATCATGCCGACACGCACGAATCGATCCGTGAAACCATCGATTTCCTGGTGAAGTTGAAGGAGAAGTACGACGCGGGCATCGCATTGTCCATCAACACCCCCCTGCCCGGCACGTATCTGTACAATCATGCCGCCGAGCTCGGCGTGCGCATGCACGGCTCTGACTGGACGGAATACGTTTTCGACCGTGCATCCATTTCCACGAAACATCTTTCACGGACCGATATTCAAACGATGTATTTTCTCGCCGTTCTCGAAACGAATCGATTCGGTGCGTCCCTGCTGCCGTCGGCGGCTCGGGCGTATCCGAACGAGGCGCTGGCCCGCTTCATGGCGGAGAGATACCTCCAGCGGGAACCATCCGCCCACCCCCCTTCGCCCTGGGAAGAAGACGAACATTGATGCGATTTTGTATTAACGCCGTACGGATATCGGAGTCGAACGAGAGATGTTGACGCTGTCGAATGTATCGAAATCGCTCGGCGGAAAACGGATATTGAAGAATATTACCTTCAGTGTCGATGAGGGGCGGATATTCGGATACCTCGGCCCCAACGGTGCCGGCAAGACTACCACCATACGGATTATACTGGGATTGTACGAGCGGTACGAGGGGGCGGTGCTGTTCGGCGTTCCTCCGTCGCCGGGTGTGGACAAGAGCGCGATAGGCTTCCTTCACGAGGACGACGGACTGTACGGCGGCCGGACGCTGCTCGAGAATCTCCGGCTCTATGCCGATATATATCGCGTCGACGCGTTCCGGGCCGGGCGCGGGATCGATGAGCTCCTCTCGATGTATGATCTGTCCGGCGTCAAGGACGAGAAGATATCGATCTTCAGCCATGGGATGAGGCGGAAGGCGGCGCTCGTCCGGGCGGTGTTTCACGAGCCCCGGCTGCTCGTTCTCGACGAGCCGTTCAACGGGCTCGATCCCGATATGCAGGTTGTCGCCCGGGATCACCTCGTGCGGCTCGCGCGGGAGCGGGGAACCACCGTATTCTTCAGCTCCCACAACCTCTACGAGGTGGAGCGTATATGCGACGCGGTGGCGATAATCCGGGACGGCGAGATCAAGCTCGTGGAGGATATGCGCCGTCTGCGGGAGCGCTCCGCTCACGAGGATTACGGGCTGGAGCATATATACATGAAGATAGTCAAGGACCGGGAGGGGCGGTGACGTGTTGCGCATAATCTACAGGCACCAGCTCAAGGCATTGATCGGGGACAAGAGGATCCTCATGATGGTGCTGGTTGCCGGGGTCATCATGCTGTACCTCCCGGTGACGATATTCTCGGCACTCTCCGGCATGGAGCGCATCGTGCGGGCCTCCGTCGATTTCTACTGCGTGTTCTATTCGATCCTGGCAGCCCTGATACTGGCCTACGCCGCAAACTACAACGTATTTCTGCAGGAGAAGACGAACAGGACGATTCATTCGCTCCTCTCCACGCCGCTCACACTGCGGCGGGTGTGGTTCGGGAAGACCCTGGCGGTCTTCACGGTCGGGTATTCGCTGTCCATCGGGCTCTCGGTCCTGTTCCTGTTTGTGATCAACAACAGGCTCGATACGCCCGGTTTCGTGTATCCCTCCATCCATGCCGTCATATCGCTCGTTCTGATCAATCCGGTGATCTGTTTTCTGATCATCGGAATCATCGGCATCATGACGCTGATATCGCGTGATGAGATGAAGGTCAGGATCGGGTTCTTCCTGTTCATCTTCGCGTTGTTGTACGTTCTCAATCCCCGGAAATTGGTGGTTGGATTCTCGATACTGCCGGTTCAGATCGCCCTCTGCGTCGTGTTGGCCGTCATTACGCTGATCGGCCTGAAATTACTAATCAACGAGAGGGTGATCACGAGCATAGAATAATTATATTCGCGCGGCTGCGCGGCCGAAGCGTTCGTGTCATTTGGCCGCCGCCGGCGCGGGCAGGTCGTTCCGAGGACGTCGGATTTCCTATTCTTCTTTGTTTCGCTCCAGCAGCCGGCGGTGCAGCTCCTTGTGCATGTACTGTATGTAGAGCTCGTCCGAGGGCTTCTTGGTGAAGCGGCAGAGGGTCACCGACATCTCCGGCAGATCGAAATGGTACGTCTTGTATGTCTTCTCGATCGCACCATCGGGGGAGGTGGGACGCACGCCGTACTCCTGCTCGAGCCGCCGTTGCGTGTTGCGGAGTGTCGAGTAGCCGGTGTCCCGGAAGTAGACGATCAGCTCCCACAGGTAGCCGTCGAAAAACGAGGCACGAACATGGTCGATGTCGTGCGATCCGTCCAGCGTGCCGGAGAGCCGGTACTGCTCGCCGCGATATCCCATCCGCGGTTCCGGCAGCTTCTCCCACTCCAGCCGGTACTGTGAGATTTCTCGGAGATGCTCGAGGCGCTCGCCGAGATGAAACCCGTACAGCTCCTCATCCAGCGTCAGGTCCTCGGCCGGCGGCTCCTCCCGCTCTTTTCCGCACGAGACGAGGTGCGCGGCGCATATGACGAGAATCAGCGCCAGTGAAACGGCGCGCATCGTATAGGTATTATGATCACGCATCCCTCTCCCCCGCGTTTTTAATTCCGATCTCCCGCCGGATGCGGCCGCCGCAGCAGCGTGTAGAGCCCGCCGCCGCCGATTAGGAGCATGATTACCGATTGAACCCAAGTCTTCGGCGGGACTGCGCCCTTCGAACTGTAGACGAAGATCACCATGCCGGCCGAGAGAACGACGAGGAGCCCGTAGATGAAGATCATCACCCGCCGCGCCTTCCGCCGCGTCTCCGGTGTGTCCTCGCCGAATATCCGGTTGTAGAGAATGAGGAGAAACATCGTGACGATGCCGAGGATGGCGAAGACCAGCCAGAAATTGCGCAGGCTCGACGATATGCCCGTCCGGTTCTTGAGCGGAGCGAGAAACCGGTAGTACATCTCCCCGCCGACGTTGGAACCGACCAGCGAACCGATCACGCCGTACAGGAACGCATACCCCATGTAGGTGGCCTTCGACTCCTGGGGGGCGACGATCCCGATGTAGCTGTAATACTTCGGATGACAGGTCATCTCGCCGATCGAGAAGATCACGATTCCCAGGATGAATATCCATGCGTACTGGGACGTCGCGAGGCAGAGGAAACCGGCGGAACCGATCAGGATTCCGGCGACCATCGTCGGGAGCGGCTTGAACCGCTTCACGATGAAGTTCACCGCGACCTGGAGGGCCACGATCGTCCCGGCGTTGATCACCGTCACGTGCTCGGGACCGAGCCGCGTGACGCCGATCCATCCGAAAACGGGTACCCTGGCGAAGAAGGCGTTCACCGGCGTGGGATCGATGAAGTCGCGCAGGTACCACAGTACCGATCCGAAGATCTGGAAGTAGAGGATCCAGAAGCACGAGTAGACGAATATCATCAGCATGAACCGCGCGTCGGACAACACGATCACGGCATTGCCGAGCACTTGCCTCAGCTTCTTGGTGCTCTCCGGCTTCGGCGGGTCGCGGTAGAAGAATGCCACGGGAATCAGCATGGCGGCGCAGTAGAGGGAGCTCGCGAAGAAGACCCACCGCCACGAGAAGCTGTCCCGCAGGAATCCGGCGACGAGCGGCGCGATCAACGCGCCGAGGTTGATCATCCAGTAATAGATCCCGAATCCCATCCCGGAGTTCTTCTCCGTGGTCGTCCGTGCGATCGTACCCGATATGATCGGTTTGAACAGTCCCGAGCCGGTCGCCATAATGAGGAGCGTGGCGAAGATCACCCCGTAGGTCGTCACGTTCCCCGAGAGGAAGTATCCCGCCGCAAGGAGCGAAAAGGCGACGAGCAGCATCTTGCGGTAACCGTAGCGGTCCGCCAGTGCCCCGCCGAGAATCGGAAAAACGTATGTGGCCGCGTAGACGAAGCTCTGAAGCAGGCCGACCATGTCCTCGGTGAATCCGAGACCGCCGTCGGCGACCTTGTTCGAGAGGTAAACGGCGAGGACGGCGTTCAGGCCGTAGTAGGCGCCCCGCTCGAAGAGTTCCATCACGTTGGCGACCCAGAAGGAGCTGGGGAAGGAATCGAGCCCGCTACCCTCCCTCGGCGCCTGGGCGTGTTTTATTTCTGTTTCATTCGCCACGTTGATTTCTCCCTTTCCCTGGTTATGACGCAGGCCGCCGGGGTGCCCGGGATTGCGCGCGCCCCGGCAGACATATTTCCGGTAAAAGTATCAAAAACAGGGGGGATGCACCAGAATAATATCCGATCCGCCGGGGATGTCCGGGATGGCCGGAAGGTGCGGTGGGGGCTGGAAGCGCACGGTTCGGTTGCGGGGCCCGGCGCGCCCGGTTAGGGTGCAGGCGCCGCGCGGTCTAGCAGGAGAATTTCAGCTCGAATGCGCCGATCGAGATCGTATCGCCCCGGTGCAGGATTTGTCGATGGATCGGTTTGCCGTTCAGTATCGTTCCGCGGCGGCTGCTCCGGTCCTCGAGCACGAACTTCTTGCCCTCCCTCAGGATAATCGCGTGCTCAGAGGAAACATGTGTGTGATCGAGGCATATGTCGCATGCGAGACCGCTGCCCAGAGTCGTTTTCTCGTTCTCGAGCCTGATTTCGAGGCCGGCGAAGCAGCCGTTCGTAATGGTGATGGTTGCATTTTTACCCCCGGGCCGGGTCGGCCAGGTATCGGCATTCCTGTCGCAAGTTGCTTTCTTTGCACACATTTCCATCCCTTTCGTCTCTCGATGGGGCCTCTCTCTCCGCATCGTGCCGTCTCCATCGCGGCACCCCTCGCAATTATTGTACCATCATGCTGGAGCGGGAATGTGCCGAGGGGGGGGAGGGAGAATCCGCGGTGACGGAAGGAGCGTGGCGGGAAAGGGTTCATTCGCCGAATCCGATGGCGCTCTCGAACACGACCTCACTCCTCCGCCCGGAGGGGAGAAACGACATCCGGGCCTCGCCGTACCGGAACTCCCGCCGGAACGTGAGGAGGCTGTCGGCGTGCCCCTCCCGTATTATCCCGCCCCGCGGATCGCCGCCCCACACGTTGAGCGTCCAGCCGGTGAAGAGGTTTTCGCCGTGCAGCTCGGTGTACAGGCACCCCGCCATCATGCTCGCCACGAGGCAGAACATGTTGTTGCCGAGGCCGCGTTCATTGGTGACGATGCTCCATGTCCGTCCCCGCGCCTCTGCGAGGTATCCTTTTACATGGTGTGCGAGCAGACGCTGAAGCCCGTCGCGGTCGGTCAGGCCGATGCGGCACTGGGGGAAATCCTCGTAGAATATGCCGTTCAGGATCGACGCGAGCTCGCCGTCGGTATGGGGGAGGAGCCCGTTGCCGACCTGGATGAAATCGTCACCGAGCCGCCTGCGTATCTCGCTCGCGTACTCCTTCTGGTAGGCGATGAGCAGGT
>DATKWS010000222.1:0-4535 GCA_035529435.1 Patescibacteria group bacterium | reverse complement strand
CATCTCCGTGTCAGGCCGTGGGAGCCTGATCTCGTCATTTTCTACAGTGCGCGGAACGATCTTCTCGTTTCGGGCAACCGTCTGTACACGCCGCAGGATATGACGCGATTAATGCAGCCTCCCTATTATGATACTCCTCCGGAGCTGCACCGGGCCCTCAGCCGCATTTCCATTCTCTATGCGCTGACGATGGAGTTTATCGGCGTCCATTCATTCAGAAAGAACAACTGGGACTGGCGGTCCCGCCACGACGGCGCGTATGCGGAGAAGTTGGGCCGGCCGGAGACGGTCGGCGAATTCATGGAGAACGTGCGTACGGAGCGGGTGCTGGAGGTCTACCGGCGGAATGTCGAGGCCCTCGCCGGAATGACGAGCGCGAGTGGGGTCTCACTGTTGCTGGTCGGGTACGATTTCCACGCTGATAAAATCGTCTCGGTCAGTATTCCGAAAGATCGGGAATTGACCACCCATGAAAAGCAGTACCTGGGGCACATGCTCGAGAAGATGAACCGGATCCAGGAAGAGACCGCCGATCGATTTCCCAATGCCTATTTCGTGAATATTCATGGAAAAATCAGCCGCTCGGCCTTTTATGACGACTGCCACCTCAGCCTGGCCGGGAAGCATCAAAAAGCGCGGATGATAGGCGAATTCATCGTTCAGCACCGGAGCGATTTCGGGTGGTGATACGGGGCGAGGCGCCAGGGGAGGATCATTTCGCGATCATATCCCGGGCGGTGCATCCGGCACCATCCGTTCACGTTCATTGCAGAAACAACTTGGCGGCATTTCCGTACTCACAGATATATCCGGCCGGTACCGGCCACGGTCCGTTATTATCATGCGGGAGGCGCATTGTCCGTTACTTTGAATGATTTCACCGTAAATTACGGCGCTGTCACCGCGGTCGACCGTATCTCCGCCGCGTTCCCGCCCGGTGCGACGGGGCTCCTCGGCCCCAACGGTGCCGGTAAGACGAGCCTCATCCGGGGGCTCCTCGGCCTCGTGCCTACAGCCCACGGCTCGGCGACGATCCTCGGCAGGGACATCCACAGCGAACGGAAGCTCATCAGACAGCTCATCGGCTACATGCCTGAGGACGATTCCCTCATCCCGGGACTCACGGGCATCGGCATGGTGCGGTACGCCGGCGAGCTGAGCGGTATGAGCGGGGCGGATGCGATGCAGCGGGCGCACGAGGTGCTGTTCCTCGTCGGCCTCGAGGAGGCCCGCTACCGCACGGTCGAAACCTACTCGGCGGGGATGCGGCAGCGGATCAAGCTGGCCCAAGCGATCGTGCACGATCCGAAGCTCCTCTTTCTCGATGAGCCAACGAGCGGGATGGACCCCAAGGGACGCCTCGAGATGCTCGAGCTGATCCGCATGATAGCGGGCCGGAACCGCATGAGCATCATCCTCGCTACGCATATACTGATCGATGTCGAGCGTACATGTGACCACGTCGTCATCATCAACCGGGGCCGCCTCATCAAGGAGGGGAGCGTCGGCGGGATAAGGGGTAAATACGCGGGTACCTTCTCCGTGCGCGTCGAGGGACCGCGGGCCGCGTTCGAGGAGGCGCTGCGGAGCCGCGGTTGCAAGATTACACCGGACGGTGCGCACCGGATCGATGTGACGCTGCCGGACGGCGCGGCGACCGAGCTGTTCTTCGAGGTCGCACGCGACGCCGGTGTGCAGCTCCGGAGGCTCCTGCCGAGCGTGCAGTCGCTCGAGGACGCCTTCGTGAAGCTTGTGGATGAGGACGAGTATGGCGGCTCGCCGCCGGGGATGGACGGACATGCCGATTCATGAGGAAGCATACGCCGCGTGGGAGGGAACGATCCTGAGGGCGCCCCGCACGTGGATGGTCATCGCGCGGACCGGTGTCCGGCTGGTGTGGCAGAAGAAGCTCGCCGTACTGCTCTTCATCGCGGCGGTGCCGTTTCTCTTCCGCGCGGGGCAGGTGTATTTCTCCTCGCGCATCAGCGGGCAGTCGTTCCTCGAGGACATTGCCCGCTCGATACGGATCGATGCGCCGTTCTTCATGAATTTCATGAAGTATCAGATGTTGCTGTTCCTGATCGTTGTCGCCCTGTGCGGCGCCGGACTCATCGCGAACGACCGCAAGTACCGTGCGCTCCCCCTCTACTTTTCGAAACCGGTGAACTTCTGGGACTATGTCTCGGGCAAGTTCCTGATAATCGTATTCTACGGCGGCCTCGTCACGATCGTGCCGGCGCTCCTGCTCTTCGTCATGCAGCTGCTCGTGACCCGGGAACAGGGATTCCTTGCATCGCATTACTGGGTGCCGTTCTCGATCGTCGCGATGGGGGCACTGATGCTCGTCGTGCTGGGAGGCCTTATGCTGACCGTTTCGGCGTTCGTTCGCGGGACGCGGTCGGCGATCATCGCGATATTCGCGTTGATCTACATCCCTGACCTTCTGGCGAAGATACTCTCGATGTCCCGGGATGTGGGGTGGATCTCGATAACCAGGAATATAGAGCAGGTGGCGGCGGTACTGTTCGATGCGGGCAATCCGCGGAGCTATTCCCCCTGGGTGGGTTTCGTCATACTGGCGATGATCGTCGCGGCGTGCGTCGGTGCGCTGCGGTGGCGGATACAACCGACGGAGATAGTGAAATGAGGATCGCACCGGAGATGCCGCGAACCCGCCGCCGGCGCGCCCGGCCGCGATCCGCACGCACGGAGGTCGCCCGTTGAAGATCGAGGCGGATAAGCTCTCCAAGTGGTACGGCCAGGTGATCGGCGTCAACAACTGCACCTTCACCATGGGGCCCGGCGTGACGGGCTTTCTCGGTCCGAACGGCGCCGGCAAGACAACCCTGCTGCGCCTCATGACGGGACAGCTCAAGCCGAGCACGGGAACGGTCACGATCGCCGGCGAGCCGGTGTGGAACCACCACCGTCTCTTCGAGTCGATCGGGTACTGTCCCGAGGCGGATGCCTTCTGGCAATACCTGTCGGGATGGGATTTCGTCGTCTCGCTGCTTCGTATTCATGGATACCGTCCCGCCGAGGCCGCGGAGCGGGCGGAGCGCGCGATCGGCACCGTCGACATGCTCGATAGCCGGGACAAGCGGATCGGCACTTACAGCAAGGGAATGCGGCAGCGGATCAAGCTGGCGCAGGCCATCGCGCACGATCCCGGGATTCTCTTTCTCGATGAGCCGCTGAACGGCATGGATCCGGTCGGGCGCCACAAGACGATCGAACTGATCAAGCATATGGGGAGCGAGGGGAAGACCGTCGTCGTGTCGAGTCATATCCTCCACGAGGTCGAGGAGATGACCGATACGATTCTCCTCGTCAACCACGGGCGCCTGCTCGCCGAGGGAAATATCTACGAGATCCGCCGCCTGATCGACACGCATCCCCTCCAGGTGACGATCCAGTGCGATGAGATCGATGTCCTCATGGCGCATCTCGTGCGATTCGACGACGTCCAGTCCGTCCAGTTCGACCGGGCCCGCAGCCGGTTGACGGTGGAGACGAACCGGCCCGACGAGTTCTACCGCCGGCTGCCCGGCATCGTCCTGGAGCATGAAATTCACGTGCAGTCGCTCTGGTCGCCCGACGAGAATCTCGAGGCGGTATTCGATTACCTGGTTCGGTGAAATGATGCAATTTCTGACGCAGTTCTTTCTGAAAAACGCCTTTCGCAGCAAGCGGGTGCTGTGGATGGGCATACTGGGTTTCGTGCCGGTGGTGGTGGCCGGTTTCCTGCTCGTTGTACCACCGGTGATCGGCAGGAGCGTCGATGCCTCGTCGTATTTCCGGGAGCTCGCCTTTTCCCTCCACCTCCATATCCTCCTGCCGCTCTTTTCCGCGCTCGTCGGCGCGGGGATCATCGCCGACGAGATCGAGGATCAAACCCTTCCGTACCTGCTCACGCGCCCGGTTCCGAAGTGGCGGCTCGCCGTCTCGAAGTCGCTCGCCGCATGCGCCATCGTCGGCATGATGCTGATCGCGTCGCTCCTCGTGACGTACTCGGTACTGTCGATGGGCGGCGGTCCGGCCGCATGGATCTCGGATATGAGGACCTTGCTTCAGGCATGCATCGTGTTGATCCTCGGTACTCTCGTGTACGTTTCCCTCTTCGGAGTGCTCGGCGCTTCGATCAAGAAACCGGTGCTGACGGGACTCCTCTTCGCATTCGGCTGGGAGAATTTCATGGCGTACATGCCGAGCCGGATACGCCTGCTCACCGTCGTCACCTATCTGCACAACCTGTTTCCACGCGCAACCAGGACAATAGCGGGTGACGGCGCGAACGAGCTCTTCAAGTACCTCGATTCGAGCGTGAGCCTGACCGTTCCCGTCTCGATCACCGTGCTGCTCGCGATGTTCCTCGTCTTCACCGCCCTCACGATCTCGCTCCTGTACGTCAAGGAGTACCGGCTCGAGCAGGGGTGAACGTATCCGCACCTCAAAGCGCCCGCTTTGAAACCTGCACGCCACGCATTGGTCCGTTTATCAGCCACCGGAATTGGCGGCATCACCATTATTTTACC
>DATKWS010000221.1:0-18719 GCA_035529435.1 Patescibacteria group bacterium | reverse complement strand
TGCGATGCGCAAGAGCTCGATCCTCGCGGATAGGATCGCTTCGTCGGTGCGCAGGAGCGCGCTGATACCGTTCCGGGGCATCAAGCAGGCCAACTTTGTCGTACTCCGCTCGATCGCGATGCCGTCGGTACTCGTCGAATGTCTGTTTCTCTCGAACAACAAGGATATCCAGCTCCTCAAGAAAGATCGGGTCCTCGAGGAGATGGCCCGGTGCATCGCCGACGGGGTCGTCACGTTCCTCACGGAGCATCCGCCGGGGCAGGCGGAGATCGCCGCCCGGGGCGCTGTCACCCATGTCGTGTCCGACGGGGAAACGCTCTGGGGTATCGCGCAGAAATACGGAATTTCCATGGAGCGCCTTCGCGCACTGAACGGACTGGGAAAGAGCTCCACGATCGTACCGGGGCAGAAACTGTATATCAGGATCTGACGTGCATCGACGGTAAAGGCGGACGGTGAATTTCAATCAATTTATCCGGGGTATCGGATCGAATATCGGCGCCAAGGTCATTGCGATTCTGTTCGCCGTCTTTTTCTGGCTTCACGTCACCGCACAGCAGGAGGAGAAACAGTCTTTCAGGGTGCCCCTGACGCTCGCCGCGATGCCGGACAGTCTCACGATCATTCACACGGTCCCTGGATTTGTCGAGGTGACGGTGCAGGGAGCACGGAGCAATCTCCTCAGGTTGCGCTTCCTCGGCAGGTTGAAGGCCACGGTTGATCTCTCCGCGGCGACGGGGGGCCGTATCGATATACCCCTTTCGGCTGCGATTCTCAATCTCCCCAAGGAGGTCGATCCGCGCAACGTAACCGTCGACAATCCGAAAACGTTGAGTCTCAACTTCGAGCGGGTCATCAGTAAGTCGGTGCCTGTCAAGATTGCCTACAGGGGGGAGATACCGCAAGATATCATCATCACGGGACATCCCGTCTTCATTCCGGACAAGGTCCAGGTGCGGGGAGCGGCGAGTGTCGTCGGCGGCGTCTCCCTTCTGACGACCGAGGAGGTTGACATCCGGGGCAAGAGCGGACGGATAACGCTCGAGGTCGGGGTTCAGACGGGAGGAGCGAATGTCACCGTTTCACCGGAGAAGGTGCTGCTCGAGATGGAGGTGAAGAAGAGGGCGGTCCGAACCCTGGCGAACATCCCGCCGACCCTGCTGCGTGACGATGAACGGCTGATCGTGAGTTACACTCCCCGCGTGGTATCTCTCACGGTGGAGGGTCCCGAGGACGTGGTGAAGACGATCGTCTCGGATGAAATATCGGTGATCCTCAATATCACGACGAAGACGCCGGGCACATACCGGTTACAACCCGAGGTGATCGTTCCCCCGGGCATAGAGAAATACTGGCTCGACATCGACGCGTTCGAGATCGAGATCCATGCGCCGATGCCCGACGAGTTCGACAAAAATGAAAAAGAGTAAATTCATACGGATAGACTACAGCGTGCTCTCCTCCTCCGTGGGGCGATCGGCCACCGTCATCGTGTTCGCGCTGATCGTTGCGCTTGCCCTTGGCGCGCTCTTTCTCGAGGAGGACGATATGGCGCATGTCCCGATCGCGATCGGCGTATGCGCCCTTGATTCCGCCCGTTCGTGGGTCGCGCTCGGGTCTCTCGCGGATTTCGCCCGCGAGAAGGGTGTGGGGGATATCACCTGGCGGTATCTCGATGCCGATGCTTCGCCCGCGGGGTGCGATTTTTACCTCATGACCTCGATTCAGGGAGCGCCGTATATCGCAGATGGGTCGCTTGAGTGCGCCCTGATAGCGACCGTCCGGCAGGGGGTGCGTTACGCTCGCGGGGGCGTCGTAGCCCGGAGCGGGATGGATCTCGAAGCCTTGAACGGCGGGGCGGTGATCTTCACCTCTCCGATCTCGGCCGCCGGATATCTCTCACCCTATGAAGCCCTCGGGGGAGCGGGGTACGGCGGCGGCTCAACGCGCTTCGAATTCGTCGGCCCGTACATGAGCGAGGAGGCGGTGGTGTTCGGGGTGCTGTTCGGGGCGTACGAAGCGGGAGGGATCGGCCTCGAGCGGCTGGACTATCTCGAGCAGCTCGGAATTGTCCCGGGCGGCGCCCTCACGGTTCTGCTCGAGGGCGACCCGATGCCCGAAATGATCATCGCGGTGGAAACGACGGTTGAACCGAGAAAACGGCATGGATTCTGCGAACGGTTGCCCCTCATTCTCGAAAAGATGCCGCGCTTTCTCGAGGCGGACCTCGCCGGGATCGGCATCTCCGGCTTTGTCTCACCGCGACAGGAAGATGCAGCCCTTCTGGAATCGATCTCCGACTGGATCAACGACCATCCGGTCTCACCGGAGGACCCGCACCGGTACATCCGTTAATCGCAGGAAATATTTGAACTTGTTCGGGTAAAACTACTATAGTAATGTATCCGGTCACGTGGAGGCTGAATGTTTCGCATCGGAGGGAATGAAATCGTGAAAATTGAGAGGAGGCGCTGGATTCCACTGATCGTGTGGGTGGTCGTGGTTTTCGCGCTGCCCAACATTCTCAGTCTTTCAGGATCGGGACCGGATTTACCGAGCCGGTTCGACAAGGTTATTCATTTCTTGGAGTACATGGTGCTGGCGGCATTGTTCCATTGGGGATTTGTCTATCAGCCGAAACTCAATCGTCTACTCGCATTCTGCGCCGTGATGTTCGCCGGGCTGGCGATCGGCGCGCTGGACGAGTTCACGCAGTACTTTATACCCTACCGCAATTGCAGCATCATGGACTGGTTCGCGGACGTCGCCGGCACACTCGCCGGAACCTCGCTGGCGACCTTGCGCCTGGTCCGCACGGCAAACAGGAAAGAAATGATATGAAATTCAAGAAGCCGAGAGGAACAAGCGATCTGTTCGGAGAGAAGATCGAGCTCTGGCTCGGGATCGAAGGGATACTCACCGGCGTGATGAAGCGGTATGGATATACCGAGATCCGCACGCCGATCTTCGAGACGACCGATCTTTTCATCAGGGCGGTCGGTGAAGGAACGGACATCGTGACCAAGGAGATGTATACCTTCACGGACAAGAAAGGACGCAGCCTTACTCTTCGTCCGGAGAACACGGCGCCGGTGATGCGGGCGTTTCTCGAGAACGGGATGCATCGCCGTGGGGGTATCACGCGATTCTATTACACCGGCCCGATGTTCCGCTACGACCGTCCGCAGGCGGGAAGGTACCGGCAGTTCCATCAGATCGGCGCCGAGGCGATCGGCTCCGCCGACCCGGCCGTCGACGCCGAGATCATCGACCTGAGCCTTGCGCTCTACCGTGCACTCGGTTTTACTCAGCTCGATGTCCGGATCAACAGTGTCGGATGCCCGATCTGCAGGTCGGGATACAAGAAGGTCCTCTTGAAACATCTCCGGGAGTTCGAAAACGACCTCTGCGGGGCTTGCAGCGAGCGCTCAATCATCAATCCACTCCGCATCTTCGACTGCAAGGAATGTGGCGAGGTCAAGAAGCGTCTGCCCGTGATCACGGAGCACCTGTGCGACGAGTGCGCCTCGCATTTCGGGAAACTGCGAAACCTGCTCGATGACGTGGGTATCACGTACACACTCGATCCTCTCCTCGTCCGGGGGCTCGATTACTATACAAAGACGGCGTTCGAGATCGTCCATCCGGGTGTCGGGGCGCAGAACGCCCTCTGCGGCGGGGGGCGGTACGACGGGCTGGCCGAGGATTGCGGCGGCGATTCCCTCCCGGCGGTGGGATTCTCGGCGGGAATGGAGCGGCTCATTGAGGCTCTTCCCGCTGAAACGGCGGCCGCGCTGCACGGGAGCACCGTCGAGGTCTACGTCGTGCTGCTCGATGGATTGCTGGCGGGGCGTGCGTTGATCCTGGCGCGGAAGCTCCGGGAAGCGGGTCTCAGCGTAACGGTGGATTTCTCGGGGCGCAACATAAAGAAGCAATTCAAGGGCGCATCCGAGTCCGGTGCCTTGTATGCGGCCGTCCTGGGACCGGAAGAGGAGGCACGCGGATCGGTGACGGTCAAGGACCTGCGGACGGGCGAACAGGAAGATGTGACCTTCGATCGACTCGGCGCTTATTTTTCGCGTGAACGGGAAGGAAAGTTGAGGTGGCCGCGTGAGTGAACAGATTCTCTACCACCTGACCGGGGAGTGGAAGCGAACCCACCGCTGCGGAGAGTTGCACGGGGCGGATGACGGGCGTCAGGTGATTCTCGCCGGATGGGTCAAAAGGGTGCGGGAACTGGGATACCTCACATTTCTCGATCTATGGGACCGTACCGGTGTCGTGCAGCTCGTTGTCAAAGAGGAGCAACCCGATTTGCACAAGCTGTTCTGTTCCCTCCGGGCGGAGGATGTCATAGCCTGCTGCGGCACGGTCCGTCGGCGGCCCGATGATATGGTGAATCCAAAGATGAAAACCGGCGAGATCGAGGTCGTGGCCGAGCGCGTGATCGTTTTGAACCGCAGCGAGGTTCCCCCTTTCACCGTGACCAGTGACGTGCAGGCGAATGAGGACCTCCGGCTCCGGTTCAGGTATCTCGATCTCCGGCGCGATCCTCTTCAGCGAAATCTGGAGTTGCGGCACTGGCTCGCCTTCAATGTGCGGACCTTTCTCGTCTCCGAGGGGTTTCTCGAGATCGAGACGCCGATGCTCGTACGGAGAACCCCTGAGGGGGCGCGGGATTACCTCGTGCCGAGCAGGCTTCAACCGGGCAAGTTCTTTGCCCTTCCCCAGAGTCCGCAGCTGTATAAACAGATATTGATGGTGGCCGGTTTCGACCGGTATTTTCAACTCGCACGCTGCCTCAGGGACGAAGATCTGCGTGCGGACCGGCAGCCGGAACACACCCAGATCGACGTCGAGATGAGCTTCGTCGACGAGGAGGATATATTCGATGTCACGGAGCGGTTGATGAAGTTCATCATGAAAGAGACCGCCGGTGTCGATCCGGTGATACCGTTTCCTCGTATGACGTACGAGGAGGCGATCAATACGTACGGAACGGACAAACCGGACCTGCGTTTCGGCCTCGAGATCGTCGATTGCAGCGACCTGTTCCGGGACAGCGAGTTCAAGGTGTTCTCTTCGATCGTCGCCGGGGGTGGAGTCGTGCGGGGCATCTCATTCCCCCAGGGAGCCGATTTCTCCCGGAAAGCGATCGGGGAGTTCGAGGCGGTGGCCAAAGGGTGGGGGGCAGGTGGTCTCGTTACGGTCAAGATCGACGGTGAGGGTGAGATATCATCGCCGATCGCGAGGTTTATCGACGCGGAGATGGTGCGGCTCATGAACGAGCGGTTCGCCGTGGACGGTGCGACCCTGCTTCTGCTCGTCGGCGGTGGGACGCCCGTCGTTGCACGGGCGCTCGGAGAGCTGAGAAACCACATCGGCAGGACCTATCTGTTGCGCGGCGACGAGGGGTACCGCTTCGCGTGGGTGTACCGATTTCCTCTCTTTGTTCCGGCGAAGGGTGGGGGGTGGGAGCCTGCGCACCACATATTCTCGATGCCCCTCGAGGAGGATATCTCGCTCATCGAGGATGATCCGGGCAGGGTACGCGGGCACCTGTACGACCTCGTCTGTAACGGGACGGAACTCGGTTCGGGGAGTATCCGTATTCACCACAAGGAGTTGCAGGAACGGGTCTTCAACGTCATCGGGATCGATTCGGAGGATGCGCAGAAAAGATTCGGATTCCTTCTCGAGGCCTTCCGGTATGGTGCTCCCCCGCACGGCGGCATTGCACTCGGCCTTGATCGAATCGCCATGATCGTGGGAGGAGGCTCATCGATACGGGACTATATCGCATTTCCGAAGACGCAGAGCGCTACATCCCTCATGGAAGGCGCCCCTTCCGAAGTGGAGGAGGAGTTGCTCCACGAGCTCCATATCCGGGTAACATCGGGGAACGATACGGAGTGATGGGGAATTTTTAGGCATAGTCCTTGCAATTCGGTTGGTTCAGGCTTTTTTCTTGACAATGCCGGTGTACGATTGTAACGTAACGGTACAGAGTGACGATATATAAGCAGAAGGAGGAGTGGAAGTTATGAAAAGAGTGGGTGCGGGGCTCGTGATGCTGTTGCTGCTCGGGCTGTGCTGTGCGTTCGTTGGAGGGTGCGGACCGGTGAAAACCTGTGAAACCAGTCTCGTTACGCTTGACGAAACGCGGCTCGACGCCGAAACGTACGGGCAGGAGGCGGCCGAAACGGCGGCGAAGGTTGCCGAATTAGAACAGAAACTTTCCAAGAAAAATGAAGAGATAAAGATGATCGAACATAAGCCTGCGGAACTCGAGAATAAGGTCCGCGAATTGAAAAAGGGCAGCGGGAAAGAGTAACAGGATGCCATGACGAGGGGAGTAGGTATGCGTTTCAAAGAATGCATGTACGTGCTGTTATGTATTTCATTGATCCTGTTAGTCGGTGCCGGCTGCAGCAAGTACAAGTCACGGCCGATAGACATCAGCGCGGGTGAGTACTACGAAGACGAAGAGTACGAGAAGCTATCCAAGAAAGACCGTGAGCAATACTGCAGTGCTCTTGCCGGAGAACTCGAACGGCTACAGGGTAGTTCCGAGGCGGCGCAGGCGGAGTTCGCCGATAACAAGGAGAGTATAAAGAACCTGACGCTGGAGTTGCGCGAGGCCGAGAAGACGTACGCGACGCTCTCGGCACAGGTCGATGATCTGACCAAGCAGCTTCAGGCGCTCGTGATCCTGCCGAAAGAGTGGAAGCTCCAGTACGGCGAATGCCTGTGGATCGTCGCGGGGTACGAGGAGATTTACGGCGATCCCCTGAAGTGGCCCCGGTTGTGGCGGGGAAACCGGCATATGATCGAGGATCCGGACTGGGTACTGGCGGGATGGGAGCTCAAGATCCCCCGTGACTGGCCCAAGAAGCATGTCGTGGTTCGGGATGAATGGCTGGCGAAGATAGCCGGGTACTGGGAAGTGTACGACAATTTCAGACAATGGCCCGTTCTCCACGAGGCCAACAAGAGCGCGATACAGGACCCGGACCTCATTTTTCCCGATCAGGAGCTGGTGATCCCCAGGTAGGGACTTTTGTTCCGTGGAAACCAGCTTAATTATAAGTCGTTGCATTCAAAACTCTTGGCTTGTACGTATTAAGCCAGGAGTTTTGCCTTAAAAAGGCCTCTTATTGAAACGCGCTGAACGCAAGAGGGTGCTGTCGTTCGCGGGGGTTGATCCGGTCAAACTCCTCGGTGTCAATGACCGTAACATCAAGGTGATCGAGGAGCAATACGATCAGGGTATCGTGGTCCGTGGCGACGAGATCATACTGCAGGGAAAGTCCAAGCGTATCGAAGAGCTGACGCGGGTGCTTGAAACGCTCATACGCATAGCGGCCCGGGGGCGTGTGGTCAGCGAGGGGGATGTCATCACGGTTATTCGCGGCGATAGGGAGCATCCCGAGAAGATCAAGAAGCTCGATGAAACGGTCGTCTTCTATTCAGCCCAGAGGCGGAAAAACGTCGTCCCGCGCAGCATACGGCAGAAGGAATATGTCGAGGCGATACAACACTACGACATTGTCTTCGCGATCGGACCGGCGGGCACGGGAAAGACATATCTGGCGATCGCGATGGCCCTCGCGGCCCTGAAGCGGGGCGAGATAGAGCGAATCTTCGTTTCCCGGCCGGTGGTGGAAGCGGGAGAGAACCTCGGATTTCTCCCCGGTGATCTCCAGGAGAAGATCGATCCGTACCTGCGGCCGATCTACGATGCCATGCGGGAAATGGTCGGGATGGACCGCGTGCAGCGTATGATAGATTCGGGTGTGCTGGAGATAGCACCGCTGGCCTATATGCGCGGGCGTACGCTCAACAGCTCACTCGCAATTCTCGACGAAGCGCAGAACAGCACCGTGATGCAGATGAAGATGTTTCTGACGAGGCTCGGCGTCAATGCAAAGGCCATCGTGACGGGGGATATCACGCAGATCGATCTGGCCGATTCCCGGAAATCGGGCCTCGTGGCGGTAAAGAGTATCCTCGACGGCGTCGAGGGTATACGGTTCATCACATTCGGTGAAGAGGATGTTGTCCGGCACCGCCTTGTGCGGCGGATCATCCGTGCCTTCAGCGAGAGGGCCGCCCAGGGCTGGGAGCGGGGAAATGGCGCGGCGACCACCGGGCCTTCCGATGAGGAACCGTCCGGCGGTGTCCCTTCCTCCGTGGAGGAGACCGATGAATGATCAGACTGCAAACGGGAAGGAGCGGGGGGAGGCGGCGTCCGCCGAACGGCGGTTCGACCTCGGTGGATTTTTCCGGTCCCTGCTCCGGCAGAGACGGCTGCCCTTTCTCTATCTCGTCGTGTTTCTCGCCGCCAGCCTTTTCCTGTTCCCGCCGATGCGCAAGGCAAAGGATATTCGATTCAGGGAGGGGGATATCGCCGATGTCGACGTTATAGCATCCTTCACCTTTCTCGTTCCCCTCAGTCTCTACGAGATCGAGAGCAACCGGGCCAAGGCCGTCGTCAGCGTACCGCCGATCTACATCAAGGCCGAGGAAACGACGCAGCATCTCCCCGAGGATCTCGAGGTTTTCATGCGGAATATCGCGGATGTCGTCGCGATCGACACCCTCACCGCCGAGGAACGCCTCGCGATGATCAGGGCTATCGCGCCGAGCCTGAAGCACGACCCGGTCGAGTTGCTTCTCGACCGTACCGTTCGCGAGAAGATCCTGCGCGAGGGATTGAAGCTCCAGAAGAATCTCCTCGAGAAGGGGATCATCAATGATGCCTCCCCGCTCAGGCGGCGGGACTATCCGTACATCACCGTTATCGGCGATGATGGGGAGAAACTCGTACCGACGACGCCGCTCATAGAACAGGGTCAGCTCGAGTCGGTCATCCTGGACCGGGCGCGGCGCGTACTGGAGAACGACGACAAGGCAACGAGCATCTTCTACAGCATAGTCCGTTCACACCTCATGCCGAACCTCGTGTTTGACGTCCAGCAAACCCGTGAGCGCCGCGAGAAGGAGATGCAGAAGGTTCCCACGGCCTTCAGGGTTTCAGAAAACGAGCGGATCATCGCGAAGCACGACAAGGTGACCAAGAGACAGGTCGAGATCCTCGAAGCACTGGAAGCGCGCAGGGCCGAGCTCGAAATGGAAACATCGCGGATGAAGCGCGTGGGGCT
Source organism: Patescibacteria group bacterium (assembly GCA_035529435.1). Taxonomy (GTDB): domain Bacteria; phylum Krumholzibacteriota; class Krumholzibacteriia; order Krumholzibacteriales; family Krumholzibacteriaceae; genus DATKWS01. The sequence goes on along the minus strand of DATKWS010000221.1, from coordinate 9,555 downwards.
CTTCTTCGGAAAGGGGCTCAGGATCGCGATCCTCCTGTCGATCCTGGCACTCGCCCTGTACCGGTTCAACAGGGATATCGTCGTAAAACCGGCGAAGATGGCGCTGATATTCATCGTTCTGATCTGTTACCTGCTGCTCATGGCACTCGTGGTGCGGCTGCCGCAGCTCAGCCCGTATCTGATTCCCGTCGCGTTCGTCTCGCTCATCACGACCGCGTTTTTCGGAGTCATGAGCGCCGTTATCTTCACGCTCTTCGCGGCGCTCTCGATCGTGACGCACACCGATCTTCCCGCGAGCTACACATTCATCGCGATTCTCGCCGGGACGGCGGGCATCATCAGCATCGCGCAACTGAGGGAGCGAAAGAATTTTTACACGATATTTCTCTATGTTTCACTCGCATACATTCTCGGTATCACGGGATTCAGCGCCACCGAGGGGATCACGATGGGAGGATTCCTGCTCGGATCGCTCTGGGGCATCACCAATGGTTTCGCATGCACGATTCTCGTGATGTTTCTACTGCCGATATTCGAATCTCTCTTCAACGTCACGACGAATTTCACCCTCATGGAGCTGAGCGATCTCAACCGGTCAATCCTACGGCGCCTCGTGATAGAGGCGCCGGGGACGTATCACCACTCCCTCATGCTGGGCAACATGGTCGAGGGAGTGGCCGGGGACATCAAAGCAAACAGCCTGCTGTCGCGGGTGTCCGCCTACTACCATGATATCGGCAAACTCGCCAAGCCGGAATATTTCTTCGAAAACAAGGGCGATACTATAAACAAGCACGAGAAACTCTCACCGACCATGAGCGCGCTGATCCTCGCCTCCCATGTCAAGGAGGGAGTGGAGCTGGCGCGCAAGGAGAAGTTGCCGGAGATCATCATCGATGCGATCCGCGAGCACCACGGCACCACGGTCATGGCGTACTTCTACCAGAAGGCGCTCGAGTACGATTCGCACGACAGCGTGAATATCGATGATTTCAGGTATCCGGGGCCGCGGCCCCGGTCCAAGGAAACCGCTATCATCATGCTGGCCGACTCGTCCGAGGCGGCCGTACGCTCGCTGCGGGAACCGACCGCGCCGCGCATACGTACCGTCGTGAGCAGGATCCTGGAGGCCCGCATGAACGACGGCGAGCTCGATCAAAGCGGTTTGACGCTGAACGACATCGCCGTCATCCGGGAGAAATTCGTACAGTTCCTCACCGGCATATTCCACCCGAGGATTCAGTATCCCGGCCAGGAAGAGGAGCACGAAAGGGAACATCGCCGTGAAGATCTCGCCAGGCACGCGGCCAAGGGTGAGCGGAAGGGAAGAGTTTGAGCGGGCCCTTCCTCTGATGCGGCTCGTGGCTTCCTCAATCCCCCCGCAGGGGGCGCTCGTCGAGATCAGTCTCGTCGGATCGAGAACGATGGCGGCGCTCAACCGCACTTACCGTGACGGGAGGGGCGCCGCTCAGATACTGACGTTTTCCTACTGGGATGATCCGGGCGCCGGGCGGGCATCCGACGGCGCCGTCGGGGAGATCGTTTTCTGCTGGCCGCCGATCGTGGCCGGGGCCCGGCGGCGGGGAGTGAGCACGGAGGCCTACCTGCTGCGGCTCCTCGTCCACGGTCTCCTTCACCTGAAGGGGTACCGGCACGGTGACGAACGGGACGAACGGGTCATGGAACGGGCCGAGAGGCGCATCCTGCGTGGATACCTCGATGAGGGCGTGGTGACGGAGCTGTTCGCCTAGAGAGGCCGGGGAGCGGTAGGTCGCTCCGCCGGTTGCACGTACATGGAAACGGGAAGGTCAATACGTAGGAGGGACAAAGAACGGCGCACGCCGGTGCCGGAATGCACCGCGCGGCCGCAGGGATCATGACCATGGGCTTTGAACCGGTACACATATTCAGGGTTGCTCTTATCCTTATCGTTCAATGTTTCATTTCCGGCGGATTCTCGGCGTTCATCATCGTCTCGCGGATGCATGAGGACAAGGTGTTTCCACGGGAGGTGCGCGGCAGTTGGGTTCCACGCCGCATGCACCGGGGGCGTCTACATTTGATCTTGATCCTGGTCGGGCTGGAGATCTTTGTTGTTTCCCTGGCGGCGCTTCTCATATTCCGTTTGTTCGTGAACCTTGGTTGGTTGGACGGCGCGTTCTGGATGTCGCATGTTCTCCGCGGCGTCGTCATCGCGGTTGTCGTCCTGGTGGTCACGTTGTTGGGATTTATCGTGTCCACGCGAAAGCCCCAACGCTTCGCGTTTCTCTTTTCTTATCCGGTATTTCCGTTCTACCTTCTGCTCCGGCCGCTCGCCGATCTTTTCGTCCGGCTCGCCTCGCTGGCCTTTCCCTATTTTCTCAGGGAAATCGCCACCCCGTTCTTTCTCTTTCCCGAGGGCGAGAATGGGGGAGAGGGCTTCATAGAGAAAAACGGCGGAAGGCTGATGCACAGCATCTTCGAGTTCGGCGTGAAAAAGGTCAGGGAGGTCATGGTGCCCCGGATCGATGTTTTCGCCATCGATATTCACGGCTCACTCGAGGAGTCGAGGGAAAAGATCGCGCGCGCGGGTCATTCACGCGTGCCGGTGTACGACGACAGCATCGACCGCATCGTCGGCATCCTCTACGTCAAGGATCTCGTGCGGATTCCCCGGGAGGGGATGCAGGATGTCGGGATCGACCGGTTCGTACGGGATGCGTACTATGTGCCGGAAGGGAAAAAGATCGATGAGCTGCTGAGGGAGTTCCAGCTCGAGAAGAAACACATGGCCGTCGTGGTTGATGAGTATGGGGGGACATCCGGTATCGTGACCCTCGAGGATATTCTCGAGGAGATCGTTGGTGAGATCAGGGACGAGTACGATCATGAGGCGCCCCTTATCCGGATGCGGGCGGACAACGAGTACGAGGTGGCCGGCAGGATGAATATCGGCGAGCTCAATGAGACGCTCAAAATCGATATACCGTCGGATGAGGTTGACACGCTCGCGGGGTTTCTATACAACTTGATCGGGCGGGTTCCCGGTGAGGGGGATGAGGTGCAGTACGCGGGGATTGATTTTATCGTCAGCCGCCTCGACGGGCAGCGGATTTCGGAAGTAATCGTGCGGCTTCCCGAACGGCATTAGAGGCGGATCGCGGCTGTTGCAGGACGTTCGCGGAAGCGGAGAGAGGCGAGGTGCGGGAATGGGTTGGTTCAAGCGCAAGATCCTTACCGGTCTGGTGATCATTCTCCCGACGGTCGTAACCGGTTATGTGTTCTACTGGCTGTTTGTCTCGATCGACAGCATTCTCAAACCGCTGCTGGTGAAATATCCATTCATCGACTTTCCCGGATTCGGATTCGTCTCCGTTGTCCTCGTGATCCTCCTCGTCGGCGTGTTCGCGGGCAATATCATCGGCCGGCAGATCATCGAGGGGCTGGAGAGTCTCGTGAGGCGGATTCCTCTCATCAATCGCATGTACATCGGTATCAAGCAGATCAGCGAGGTCTTTCTCCGCCACGAGCGAACGGTATTCAGGGAGGCGATTCTGATTCAGTACCCCCGCCCCGGTATCTACGTAATCGGATTTGTCACCTCGGCCTGGAAGGTACGCGGCGCCGACGGTGAGGAACGCTCACTGATCAACGTGTTTCTTCCCACCACGCCGAATCCCACCTCGGGACTCTTCCTCATGGTACCGAGGGAGGAAACGATTCCGCTGGAATGTTCACCGGATGATGCGCTCAAGATGGTGATTTCCGGCGGGGCGTTCATCCCGTTCATCAAACACATCGACATTCCGGACAACCGATCCGGCAAGGGCGCGGACGGGTATCCGCGGGTGTGATGGTTGATCCAATAAAGACTTGACGTTTACCGTCTCTCGTTCCATCCTGACGTTTCTGGATACGAGGGAGAGGAGTGCGCGAAAAACGCATGGAAGCGAATCTCGAACAGACCGTTGCCTTGATCGATACCGCCTTCACGTCGGGGAATCTCTCGTCCCTCACCGGTATCATGGCGGGAATGCGTGCGGCGGACGTTGCCGAGGTCATGACGGTATTCCCGATCGAACAGCGCGGGCTTGTTTTCCATTCGCTGGATACGAATATCGCCAGCGAGACGCTCACCTTTCTCGAGGAAGGTGCGGCGAAGGAACTGCTCGGTACGCTCGACGAGATTGAAATCGTCCGTCTCGTCGAGCTCATGGCGAGCGACGACGCCGCCGATATCATCAGTCTCCTCCCCCCCGATCAGGCACAGCGGGTCCTTCGGAGGATCAAGCGCGAAGAGTACGAGGACGTGCTCGCGCTCCTGAGATTCGACGAAGAATCGGCCGGCGGCCTGATGGCGCGGGAGATCATAATGGTGAGGTCGGGGATCACCATCTCCGGCGTCATCGCGCTCCTGAGAAAACAGGCCGATGAGATCGAGCACGTACAGAATATCTATGTCGTCGACCGACAGGGCGTGCTCCTCGGTTTAATTCCCGTTTTCAGCCTCCTCGTGCTCGATCCGGAAAGCCGTGTCGACGAGGTGATGACGCGCGACGTCGTTTCGGTGACGGTCGATACGGACCAGGAAGACGTGGCGGCTGTATTCGCCAAATATGATCTCTACAGCTTGCCGGTGGTCGACCAGCGTGGCCGGCTCGTGGGACGGATCACCGTGGATGATATCATAGATGTGATCGAGGAAGAGGCGAGCGAGGATATCACCATGATGGCCGGGACGGGGGACGAGGAGTTCGGAGAACGATCCCCGATCAAGGTTTCACGCGCCCGTTTGCCATGGCTTCTCACCGGGCTCTTCGGTGGAATCGCCTCCGCCTTCGTCATGAACCACTTCCGGAATTCGATCGAGTCGGTTCTCACTCTCGCCTTTTTCGTGCCCGTCATCACGGCGATGGGCGGCAATGTCGGCATCCAGTCCTCCGCAATCGTGGTCCGCGAGCTCGCGATCGGGAGCACGGGGCTCATGCGCACCAGTTCAAAACTCCTGCGCGAGCTGAAGGTATCGCTGATCAACGGTTTTGTGCTCGGTTCGGTACTGCTCATCATCACATTGGTCTGGCAGCGTAATTACCGCCTCGGCCTGCTCATCGGACTGTGCCTGCTCATGATCATCCTGTGGGCGACGTTGATGGGCGCCATCGTGCCGCTGCTCCTCAAGCGGATGAACATCGATCCCGCGCTCGCCACCGGGCCGTTCATCACGACATCGAACGATATCCTCGGCATACTGGCCTACCTCGGTATCGCCACCCTCTTCCTCGATTGGCTGGGTGGCGGGTAAGGGGGCGCCGCCCCCGTGCGAGTCGGCCCCGGCAGTGAGCGCGGTGCGAACCGGCGGCCGGTCCCGATCGAGTCGGGCGGCCATAAAACCATTTCAGCAGCGGAAGCGCGTGCGTGAGTGAGATTCTCAAAGATCGCGTGATGATTCTCAGAACGTTCGATTTCGGGGAGACGAGCGTCGTGGCGGTTGCACTGACAAGAGAGCATGGAAAGCTCAGGATCATTGCAAAAGGGGCGAGAAGGCCGCGGAGTCCCTTCGGCGCCATGCTGCGGACCGGGAGCATCGGGGATATCGTGTTCTACCACCGTGAGGAACGCGGGCTTCAGCTGCTCAAGGAGTTCTCGTCCGACGAGTCCGGGGGGATCGTCACGGAGGATTTCGTGAAGCTGTGCCTGTTTCAGGCCGGCCTCGAACTCATCGATACGGCGATCGTGGGCCGCGAATCCGATACCGCCACCTTCGATATCCTCGAGGCGTTCAAAACGGGACTGTTTGCATCGCAGGCTCCGTGGTATATATTTTTCACGCTCGAGGTAGGGCTCCTCAAGGCGCTCGGCGTGCTGCCTCCCTTCGAGGTGTGTGCAGGATGCGGACGGGCGCTTGCCCAGGGATGCTCGGCCGATCCGGTCGGCGGTCTCGTCACGTGCGCGCGCTGCGCCGGCGAAGCCGCGGATCCTCTTTCGGCCTGCTCCCGCGCCACGATTCTCGCAATGGAGAACGAGCCGTTTGATCCCGGCGCGGCCGTGGAGCCCGGCCCCCGGGAACGCAAGGAAATCGGGCAGCTGCTCCATCACCTCTTTCTGCATCATGTAGAGGGATACCGGTTGCCGAACGCGCTGCACCTGCTGAAGGGAGTGAATTGATTTGACGTTCCAGAAACTGGTATCCACACTCGCACGATTCTGGGGTGAGAAGGGGTGTCTCATTCTGACCCCGTACAACTCAGAGGTCGGCGCGGGGACGATGAATCCGGCGACCTTCCTCAGGGTGCTCGGGCCGGAGCCATGGAAGGCGGCGTACATCGAGCCCTCGAAACGCCCCAAGGACGGCCGCTACGGCAAGAATCCAAACCGCGTACAGCAGTTCAACCAGTACCAGGTGATTCTGAAGCCCGCCCCCGAGAATGTTCTCCCGCTGTACATCGAGAGCCTCACCGCCATCGGGATCGATCCGGCCAGGCATGATATCCGGCTGGTCGAGGATGACTGGGAATCCCCCACCCTCGGAGCCGCGGGGCTCGGTTGGGAGGTCTGGCTCGACGGTATGGAGATCACGCAGTTCACCTATTTCCAGCAGGCGGGCGGATTCGAACTCGATCCGATATCGGCGGAAATCACGTACGGTCTGGAGCGCATCTGCATGTACCTGCAGAAGAGGGACGATATCATGGATATCGAATGGGGAAACGGCGTGACATGGGGGGATCTGTACCTCCAGGCGGAACGGGAGTTCAGCGCGTTCCATTTCGAGGAAGCGGATGTCTCCCTCTACTTCAAGATGTTCGAAGGTTACCAGCGCGATGCGGGGCGTCTCCTCGGCGATGGCCTGATACTCCCCGCGTACGATTATGTACTGAAATGTTCCCATATCTTCAATGTGCTCGATGCGCGGGGAGCGATCAGCGTATCGGAGAGGACGAGCTACATAGCACGGATCCGTGATCTCGCGCGGCGAACCGCGGAGTTGTACATAGAGGAACGGCGGCGCAACGGGTTTCCCCTCATGAGGGAGGAACGGGATCGAGAAAGGGTGAAGCGGTGAAGAACGATTTTCTGCTCGAAGTGGGGTGCGAAAACCTTCCCAGCAGGTATCTCCCGGGAGCCGTCTCACAGCTCGAAAAGCTGTTCGGTGATGGGCTCATGTCGGAGCGCATACCGTTCGATGGGATCGAGGCGCTCGGGACGCCGAACCGGCTGATCGTGCGCGTTTTCGGAATCACCGGTAAGCAGGCGGCAACGGAGGAGCGGATCATCGGTCCACCGGCCAGAGCCGGTCTTTCGCCGGAGGGGCGCTACACGAGGGCCGCCGAGGGATTCGCGAAATCACAGGGCGTTCCGGTGGATTCCCTCTCAAAGATCGAGACGGAGCGGGGGACGTACCTCGCCGTGGTGAGGCGGATTCGAGGCAGATCGACCGGGGTGGTACTGGAGGAGCGGATACCGTCATGGCTCGGGAGCGTACGTTTCCCGAAAGCGATGCGGTGGGACGGGAGTGGCGTGAGCTTCGCGCGTCCGGTACGCTGGATCGTGGCGCTCCTCGGAGGCAGGCTGATCCGCTTCCATTTTGGCCCGCTCGTATCGGGGCGGGAGACGCGACTCTCCCTGTACAGCGAAGCGTCGGTGCGTGTCGCCGGCGTTGAGGACTATTTCATGCTGATGAGGAAGACCGGCATCATTCTCGACCCTTCGGCGCGTCGGCGGGCCGTTGAATCGGCCGCCCGCAGGATGGCCGCGCGTACCGGGGGACGGCTCGTCGAGGATGAGGAATTGGTCGATATCGTGGCAAACCTGGTCGAATCGCCGGTTGCGATGGCCGGTACGTTCGGCGAATCCTTTCTCGCGCTCCCGCGGGAGGTCGTTGTCACGGCACTGAAGAGCCACCAGCGCTATTTCTCGATAGAGGACGAGCGGGGAATGCTCCTCCCACGATTTATCGCGTTCGCCGACGGCGCGAGGAGAAACAAACGGGAGATCCTCCAGGGGTACGAACGTGTACTCCATGCACGGCTCGCCGACGCGGAATTCTACTACCGGGAAGACACGGCGCGACCCCTCGAGGAGATGGCCCGCAAGCTCGGCGCGATCGTGTGGCTCGAGGGGATGGGTACCCTCGCGCAAAAGGCGGATCGAATCGGCATGCTCGCGCGGTGGTTGTTCAATGCCCTCGGCGCCGGCCACGCGGATGCGGTGGACCGCCTCACCAGGGCGGCATTGCTCGCCAAGGCCGATCTTGCCAGTGAAATGGTGAAGGATGGCAAGGAATTCACCCTGCTGCAGGGTTACATGGGAAGGGAATATGCGAGATCCTGCGGTGAGGACGGGGAGGTGGCCGAGGCCATATTCGAACACTATCTACCGCGATTCGCCGGAGATCGATTGCCGGAAACGTACACCGGTACCCTTCTCTCTCTGGCCGACAAGCTCGATACCATCGTTGGCTGCTTTATCGCGGGCTTTGCGCCGTCGGGTTCCCAGGATCCCTATGCACTGCGCCGTCACGCGCTCGGCATCCTGCGCATCACGCTCGAGAAGGGAGTATCCGTTCCCTTGCCGCCCGCGATCCGTGAGGGCCTCTCTCTGTACGAGGCGGAGGGTCTTGTTGACAGCGAGAGAATGACGCAGCTCGCCGCCGATGTCTTCGCATTCTTCGCCCAACGGTTCAACACGATGCTCCGGGGGAGAGGCGTGGACTATGATCTCGTCAATGCGATCCTGGCCACGCCGTGGGAAATCCCCCCGGTTGTGGCGGACATGGTCGGCGAACTGCAGGCGATGCGGAGGAATGATACGCTGAATGATCTCGTACTCGCCATGAAGCGGATAGCGAACATCATCCCGCGCACCGTGAAGGAGAAGCTCGGTCACGAGCGGCGGGATCGCGGTCTCGAGTTGGTCGAGGCATGTGCCGAACGGAGAGAGGAGGAACTCGGATTTCAAAGCGCCCTGTTCGAGCAGGAGGCGGAGTCGGCCCTGCACGGCGCCGTTGCCGGTACGAGTTCACGGATGCTCGAATTGGAGCGGTCCGGTGAGCTGAGCCGTACCTTTGCCGTTCTCTCGTCACTCGTGCCACCGATCAACAGATACTTCGAGGATGTCCTCGTCAACTGCGAGGACGAACTGTTGAAAACGAACAGAATTTCTTTTCTTGCAAGCATTTTCAGAATAATTACTCTATACTGCGACTTTTCCAGTATAGCAGGAGAATAATCATCCGTTCTCATGCCGGATATGCCTCAATAACCGTATCTTACTCGAAAGTTACTACTTGACAATCCTCGCTTTTTTATGTTACAATATATACCGGTCTCGAAAGTAAGGGGTGTCAAGGTACGCTCGGAAGGAGCGAGCCTCCTTGACGGTGCAAGGTTTCTTATACGCCGACCGCCGTTGGAGAGCCGGACTTACTCGACATAATATGGAACTCTAACGGAAAGAGCCTTGTAGCGTGAAGGTTTGAAATGAAGCGATGGGAAGGAGGTGAAGAGACGAACGCTTTGCGCAAAAGGCTTACGCACCCTACCTCGAGATTAAATTCGTTGTGCGTCGATTAATAAG
>DATKWS010000220.1:0-4823 GCA_035529435.1 Patescibacteria group bacterium | reverse complement strand
ACAACGGTACCCCCATGTTACGGTTTCCTATTTATATCGGGTTTCAAGCGTGCAGACAAGTGTAATGAACGGGGGGACAAACGAAAAGCGGGTGCCGTTCAGGCACCCGCTTCATGCATCGACGCACCGATCGGGGATGATGTTACTTGTTTCTTTTCCGTCTGAGGAGGGGAACCATTCCGAGCAGACCGACACCCAGGAGGCTGAGGGTGCCCGGCTCAGGCGTTGCGAAGTACCCGGCGTCGTGGGAACCGGGGTTCGTGTAGGTCCGTCCGGCGGCATCAACGCCGACGGCATCGAAATGTGCCCATGAGTAACCGTTCACAACGATATTGAGGAGGATCTCGTCACCCCATCCCGGTTCGCGTATCATGCCGTGGTCGTAGTTATAGGCGTTCATCTGATCGTTGTCGAGCCGGCCGATACCCGTGAAGTTGAACTTGCCGAATATGGAAGGACGCGAGAGCGGCAATTGCCACCCGGGCCTGACGCCGTTCGGCACGGCCCGTGAATACTCGCTGAAACTCGTGACCTCGACTCCGTTGATCCATATGCGTCCGGACTCGTTATCCGGAACGCTGATCGCGAGGTAGGTGTCCATGAAATTGTAGGCCGGGGGGGCCTTGGCGGAAAGCGCGCCGACGGCGGAGCCGGCGGGCTTCCAGTACCCGACGACCTTCACGTCGAAGTATTCGTTGTTCGTGACCCAGGAATCACGGTCCATAATGTTGTAATTGTAGTAGTACGAAGAACCTACGATGTAGGTCTGGAGCCTGGGGACCGCGATCGCCGAACTGGTGAACGCGATGGCGATGAGGACCGTCAGGCCGATTCCGAGTAGTCGTTTCATTCTCTTTCCCTCCTATGGTGCGTCGGTTTTCGTTATACTTTCTCTCTCAAACGACCATACGCTCGTATGTATCGCAACCGGCGTGCCAGAGTTCGGTGCTCTCTAACTTATTTTATTATAAATTGTTACGCGTGCGAGCGGTTGCGGCATTTTCCCCAACCCGTTGTATGTAAACTATTTCGACAGTCGGTGTGGCGTGCCTCATGATTTTCGTGATCCCGGCTGGGAAATGAGAGGCGGGGGATTGCTCCCCCGTCTCCCGGGATTGTTCCACCGGGCTCCGGCCCGGTGTGCCGGTCGGCCCGGTGGAAAAGTGCGTTGTTGCCGGTGCGCATCCCGGCCCGTCTCACCGTGGCCGCGAGATCCTGGTCGATGATCTCGCCGAGACCCGGCCGCGCCTGCTGGATGGGCTGATCCGCGTGCCCATTTTCGTGCTGATTCGCCATTTCCCGCTTCGGCTCTGGAAGAAATTCTTGGCCGGAACCCGCGCATTGGGGACCCGGCGGTAGTCGTGCGAGATGCCGAGGCGGGTGCTCGCGGGATTTCTCAGCTTCGATGTGCCGCGTGACGGGCTGCCGCGGTCACGCGTGCTCAGCGGAAAAAGCTCCAACTCGCCCTTGTGGACGAAGCCGCTCGTGGGATGTATCCATCGTGCTTCGCCATTGAAGGGGCTCCACTCGGTGGATAACCCGCCGGGCGCATTCCAGTTCGCCGCGGTCGAACGGTCCAGGCCCGCCGGGACCGCGTAGCTCCTGGCCGGCGCGGCGGTGTTGCTTCCGCCCGCGGCAGCCGGTGTTGCGCCGGCGGTGATGCGGTCCCAGGCGCGGTCGAGTCCTTCTCCCTGCTCGAGGGCCCACGCAACGAAGGCTGCGCCTTCGGATGCGATCGCCCCGTGAAGCGGGATGAGAAGACACGCCACGGCCGCGAGGAACACCGGGAAGACGTTCACGAATCGCATGTCCGATCCTTGGCTTGTGATGTACGAAACGGGCTGATTTAGAAACGAGCAATCGGCCACGCAGAGGTGAGTTCGAGAGGAGGAGAGTTTACCGTTCTCACATATTCATTCTACCAGATTTCAGGTGGCGGTGTCAAGAGGGTTGATTGTTTCGCGTACGATCGTATGGAGGCACGCGACATCTTCGGGATTTTATTTTTTTGCAAAACGGGGTATGATCGGTATCCGGCATACTGTTTCGCGATCCGGACATGTTCGGGAAGGAACGCGGGAACCGCGGAGCGGTCACGCAGCGAGGAAACCCTGTCATGCGTACATGGCGCGCACTCGTTATCGGCCCCACGCCGCCTCCTATCGGTGGAGACACGATCTCGACACAGAGATTGCTCGCGAGCCGGTACTGGAAGGAGTTCGGGATCGGGCCGGTTCATCTGAACACTTCCGCCGGGGGACCGGTGCGAATCGGGGAAAGACTCGGTTTGCGCGACATCCTCCGCGGTGCGAGGATCCTCGTGCACGTTTTCTCGCGGCTGTCCCGAATCGACGTGGTGCTGCTCTGGGCCAACAGCAGGTTTCTTTGCACGATCGGTGTGCCCATCATCGCGATGGGACGGCTCGCGCGGCGTCCCGTGGTCGTGAAGATTTTCGGAGCGTTTCTCGCCGAGCGCCTCCGCACGCTCCGCGGGCCATGGCGGCGGGTTGTGATCGGTGCGCTGGGGAACGCCGCATTCGTATTTCCGCAGACGGAATCGATGACGGACGAGCTCGTACAGGAGCTGGGTCTCCCGCGGGAGCGTGTCATCTGCCTGCCGAATTTCCTGCCGGACGCGGCGCTCGAAGGAACGCACCGGGGCCGGCGGTTCGGCGGGAAGTGCATCTTCATCGGTCAGATCAAGCGGGAGAAGGGTGTGTTCGATATTATGGAGGCACTCGCCGGCCGGCGGGATTTCACCTGCGATCTGTACGGGCCGGTGCTGGATCGGGACCGCGCGGAGTTCCTCGAGGGAATCGACGGGACGCCGAACATTCACTACCGCGGCGTCGCTCCCCCCGGCGACGTGCAGCGGATCGTCGGAGAATACGATCTGCTGCTCCTCCCCACGTACCACATCGGCGAGGGATACCCGGCGGTGATTCTCGAGGCGTTCGCCGCCGGCGTGCCCGTCGTGGCGACCGGCTGGAAATCGATACCCGATCTCGTCGCGGACGGCGAGCGGGGAATCATCGTGCCCGTTCGATCTCCCGGCGCGATTCGCGAGGCGCTCCAGCGCATCGGCCGGGACGAGGCGCTCTACGAGTCGATGTCGCGGAACGCCTTCGAGTACGCGCGCCGCTACTCGGAACGGATCGTCGTCAGGGGCATCCTTCTCGAGCGGGTGCGCGGGCTCCTCGACGGATCCGGGAGACGAGCATGAACGAAACGCCCGCCCAGGTGTGCTGCACGTCCGGCTTCCGCGGTGTCTCGGAAATTTCCGATGAATGATCTTCGGTCGGGATAATCCCCTATGTCTGTTCGTCTAATTTTGCCTCAGGCGCCTGCTGCCTGACGAGCTCTATGCCGCGCTTGCAGTCACCATGGGCCTTGTACCCTTCTCCCGACGTGGCGATGACCTTGCCGTTGTTGGCCCTCAGCCGCCACCTGAATTCACCGGCACTGTCCTTGTAGAGTTCGAACTCCGCCATTGATCACCTCCCGCGAATGGGTTCTATTTACGTGAAACGAACAACGATTTGGGTGTAGATATTTATTACATTATATACGGCCCGTGGCTGTCGTGCCAGTACTTCCCTTTCAGACCAGAAGATGATCGATGCAGGGAGGGATAATACCCGGCTCTTTTTTTATCGGATGAAACGTTGATATTTAAGCTCGATCATTCCTTCCGGTTGTACTTTTCCATGTGTTCCGCGCCATACTCCCGCTCGGCTTCGAGCTGGTTGTGTTTGAAGCAGAGAAGCCTGAGATTTCCCGGCGTGTTGTTTCCCCCTTTCGCATAGGGAATAATATGATCTATCTGAAGATTGTTTTTCTCGTTGCACCGTTTACCGTCCGGACCGACATATGCACACCTGCCGCCGTCCCGCACGAGCACTTCGTCCCTGATAGATTGCGGTATGTGCCGGGTTCTCGCGGCGCCGGTGCGTTTCTTCCCGGTTTCTTTCGCCTCGCCGGGTCTGTTGCACTTCGCGGTGTCCCGATTTTTCTTGTTCTCACGGCGCTGCTCTCTCTTTTTAATTCTGCTCTCCGGGCTATGGCGATCGAGATACTCCTTCAATAGAATACCGAATAATTTTTCGAATCCCAATCTCTTCGGATCCCTTGTCGAAAGGAGGCTCCTGGCCCTCTCGAGATCCCGCATGAATTCGGGCCCAACGGCGAATTCTATTTTGAATTTCTGGGTAACCACGACCCGCTCGGGCTCTCCTGCACCAGGACCGCTCCCGGTATTTCCAGTACCGGGCATCACGGTAACATTCGATTTACTTTTGGGGAATTTTTCACTCCCAACATTGGGAGTGAATGTAAAGCTCGCTTTACATTTGGGTTCAACGTTGAGACCGGCATTCGAATTATCTCCCTCTGACTGCACATGTATGCACCCTGGTGTATTCACGCCGCCGCGTGTCGTATCGGGATTCATGATAAATACCGGCTTGACCCGATCCCGTATGATCTGTCCCGGCCGGTGCCGGGCCACCAGTATCTCGATATCCCGGAACGGCCTTCCCCTGACCCACGCGAGGATCTCTCCGGCATTCTCTTCTGTGAGAATTCCCGAAATCATCGAGAGCGCGCAGAGGTTCAGCTCACCCGAGCGGAACAGCCCCGCCGCCCCGGGGAATCGATCGATACACCGGGCGGCGCGGATCCGTCTCCCCGCCGAGGACTTCGAGTACCCCAGGTACTCCATGCAGAATTCGAAGAGCGAGCCGTATGCCATCGAGAGGTAGAGCCGCCGGTGCTCGACCTCGTTCAGGTAATAGAGGATGTTGAGTTGCACCTCGCGTTCGGTT